>JASJDT010000132.1 GCA_030065655.1 Desulfocapsaceae bacterium
CTGATTTTGTTGCTGGCGGTAACAGCTCAAGCCTTTGCTGCCAAGGGTTTTCCTAAGAGAAATATAACCACTGTCGTAGTCTGGGGTGCAGGTGGTGGGACCGATACCTGTAACCGCATTATTACTGCAGAAATGCAGAAGTTTCTCGATGTAAATATTAACGTAATTAATAAGACAGGTGGTGTGGCCGGTTCCGTCGGTATGAGTCATGCCTACAGTATGCCGCATGACGGCTATACTCTCTGCGGCCTTTCCGAGTCCAATGTCACTGCCGGTGTTCAGGGCGGTTGGGACAAAACCTTTGAAGTCTGGGACCCCTTCATCGTTGGTGGCTCTCCCGACGTTATCTCCGTCACCCCGGATACCCCTTATAAAACGCTGACCGATCTGATCGAAGCAGCGAAAAAGAACCCGGGCAGCATCAAGGCAGCAGCCAGTGGTGCTGGGTCCATCCATCACCTGAACCTGCTGGCCGTGGAAGACGGTTCCGGTGCTGATTTTAACTTCATCCCTTATAAGGGTTCCAGTCCTGCCCAGAATGCCGCCATGACCGGTGAAGTCTCAGTGGTCGTTACTTCGCTGGCCGAGCAGCAGCAGCTTCTGCGCGGTGGAAAGCTTCGTGCTTTGGCAATGCTGATCCCTGACTCCTTTGAGGTTGCCGGTCTTGGTGTTATCCCTTCTGCCTTTGACAGTTACCCGGGACTTTCCGAGTATCTGCCCATATCCCAGGCCATTGGTTTTGCAGTCCCTGCCGATGCACCGGAAGAAGCCAAGGCTGTGTTAGTTGATGCCTTCAACAAAGCGATGGCCACCGATAAGGTCAAAACCTGGGCCAAGGAGAATTACTATCTGCTCTCTGGCAAATCTGGGCAAGAGGCAAAGGATGTCTTTTCAGCGCTTGAATCCAACTTTGCTTGGACCCTCTGGGAACTTGGCGCTGCCAAGGTTAATCCGGAAACTTTGGGGATTCCGAAACCATGATATTTAGCAATAAACACTGAAAAAGGCTGGTATCGCATGATACCAGCCCTGGGAGCCGGGCCTGTTGTCCATTCCACTGAATACAGGTTCGGCCTTTCCAAGATATACTACTCTGCGGGATTGATCAACCATGATGGATAAAGAGAAGTTGCGCAAGGCCGACTTTTTCTCGGGTGGTCTCATCACTCTGTTTGGCATGTTCGTCATTGTCAAATCACTGGGGATGCCGATGAAGGATTCCTGGGG
Organism: Desulfocapsaceae bacterium; assembly: GCA_030065655.1. Classification (GTDB taxonomy): domain Bacteria; phylum Desulfobacterota; class Desulfobulbia; order Desulfobulbales; family Desulfocapsaceae; genus Desulfopila_A. Next base: position 1,228 of record JASJDT010000132.1, read on the forward strand.
AGGAGTGCAGAATGTCTGGTATGTTTCTCCGGCAATATTTCCACTCTTTGTCGGCACCATGTTGGTTCTTCTTGGGGGTATGCTTATCCGCACCGCTTTGAAGGCAATAGGTTTTAGTGGTGTGGCCACAGTAATACGCTACTTCTTGAGCAGTGGTTTCGTCAGTTTTCTGAGGAGCAGGGAGACCGTGCGTTTCTACGGTATTGCTCTGCTTCTGTTCACCTTCGTCTTTCTCATGGTGCCCCGAGTTGATTTTTTCCTCGCGGCTATCCTGTTTTTGTTGGCATTTTTCTGTATGTTTTACCTTGATAGAGCCGAGTTGCTTCTCAAGCTTATGCTTCTTTATTGCGGTGGCATGGTGGCTCTAATCTTTGTGCTGATAGTTGCAGAGTCCTTGGCAACACTGTTGTCACATCCGGCAGACTGGTTTGTCCTGGTATTTATCGTGAGTTTTGCTGGCGTTGTGCGTGCGCAAATATCTGGTGATAGTCAGCTTGGCAAAAAATTTAGAATCGCACTCATCCTGGCTCTTGCCGCACCATTTCTTATTGGGATGATTTTTAAATACTTCCTGCTTGTTCCCATGCCTTTTGAAGGCTTGATTGTCGAAATTCTGGATTTAATCTGGTACGCGGAGATATGGGGGTAGGAAGAGAATGTTGTTAGATCGGATATATGCGTTCTTTGAAATTGTCGCCTCCCTGGCTGCTGATCCCTTCACCCTTGGCATTCTTTTTGGTTCGGTTTTCTTGGGGATAATGTTTGGGGCCATGCCCGGGTTGACTTCAACACTTGGGGTAGCCCTGCTTACTGCCTTGACCTATAGCATGGATACACCAATGGCCATGGTGTGCCTGCTGGCGATCTACGTCGGCGGCACCTATGGCGGTTCCTATGCCTCTATCCTCATCAATATTCCGGGAACTGCTGCTGCGGCGGCAACGGCGATGGACGGCTATCCGCTGGCGCTTAAAGGTGAAGGGGGCAGGGCGATCGGGCTTACGACGACGTCGTCGGCCATCGGTACGGCGATCAGTATGCTTTTTGTGGTGGCCATCTCACCGATTATTTCATCCTTTGCCTTGCAGTTCACTTCCTTTGAGTTTTTTCTATTGGCCTTTTTCGGCATTCTCATCAGTGGAACGCTGACCAGCCCGGATTTGGTGGTCAAGGGATGGATTTCCGGTTTTCTCGGTTTGTTTCTAGCCTGCGTCGGCCGTGATCAGTTGCAGTTTTACCCCCGCTTCACCTTTGGCATTTCTGAACTTGACAGCGGGATCGAGGTGGTGCCGGTGCTCATTGGAGCTTTTGGTATCCCCCAGATAATCGAAGTACTGAAAACTCAGGTACAGATAGGCAAAGCTAAAAAGCTGCAGAAGATCGTTCCCGAAATCGGAACAGTGATTCGCAATCTTCCGGCTACTGTCAGATCGGCATTCATCGGTGTGGGCATAGGAGCTGTTCCGGGAATCGGCGAAGATATTGCCGGCTGGGTTTCCTACGGCACCGCCAAGAATACTTCAAAGCATCCGGAGACCTTTGGAAAAGGTGAGTACAAGGGCGTGCTAGCCAGTGAAACGGCGAATAATGCCTGTGTCGGTGGAGCGATGATTCCTTTGCTCAACCTGGGCATTCCCGGCAGTCCACCGGCAGCCATGCTTCTTGGCGCTCTAATGCTCCATGGGGTTACTCCCGGGCCGATGATTACCTTCGAGCATCCAACCTTTATCATGGAGGTTGCCGCCATACTGTTACTTGCTTCCATGGCCATGTGGGTAGTCGGCATGTTGCTGGCCAAGCAGGTGGTAAAGGTACTGCGTATTCCGACACCTTTGTTCATGCCGATTATTGGAGTGCTCTGCATTATTGGCTCTTATTCGCTGGGTTTGAGTATTTTTAATCTCTACTTGATGTTACCTGTGGGAATTATCTGCTACTTCCTGACCTCCATGGGCTATCCCATAGCCCCGCTGGTAATCGGGGTCATTCTCGGTCCCATGGCCGATGAAAATATCCGCCGGGCTCTGATGGTTTCTCAGGGCAGCTTTATGCCTATTTTTCAGAGACCGGTGTCGCTCATTCTTTTTCTCATCATCGTTTTCACCGTTCTCTCCCAGACAGCCTGGTACAAGAGGGGGTTGGCAAGAGTAAAAGAAAAACTTTTCAGATCAAAACACTCCGCAGAGTAGGGCGGAATTAATGCTTTAATTGGAGACAGTAATGCTGAAAATGGCCATAATCACTGGTTTTTTGTCACAGACAAAGGACCGTTTTCATGAGTATAACAAACCGCTTGAATTGGAAGAAAAACTTAAACTGATGAGCACCATCGAAGGGTATAGCGGTGTTGAGCTGGTATACCCTTATGAGGTGAGTGAAGTAGCTTCTACACGGAAACTTCTCGATATATATGGGTTGGGAGTGGCGGCGGTAAATGTCAATGTCAAAGCCGAACCGGAGTTTCGTAACGGCGGTTTGACCTCAAACGAAAAAGCGGTTCGCCAGAAAGCTGTCCAGTTTATCAAAGATGCCAAGGACTTTGCCGCAGAGCTTGGTGCAGACAAGGTCACCTGCTGTCCGCTGGGAGACGGCTACGAGTTCTCCTTCCAATACGACTATGCCACGGCCTGGAAGCATTTGGTGGAAACCTTCGGTGAAGCTGATGATCATCGTCAGGAAATGCCGCTCTTTGTCGAGTACAAACCAAGTGAGACCAGGGGACGTTGCTTTGTCGATACTGCAGCCAAGGCCCTCTGCCTGCTCAATGATATCGACGGTAAAAATATGGGAGTTACTCTTGATTTCGGCCACTCCATGTATGGTGGTGAAAATCCGGCCGAGGCGGTGGCCATGCTCGCCGAAAGCCCCTATCCTTATTACGTGCATATCAATGACAACGATGGTAAGTGGGATTGGGACTATTTCTGTGGTACCAAGCATATGCTCGACTATATCGAGTTCCTCTATTATTTGAAGAAATACGGCTATGATGGCTATTTTACCTCGGATACCTCACCAACCCGTTGGGATATTAAGGGCACCTTCGAGGCAAACAGTCGGCTTACCCTGAAAATCTGGCAACTTCTCGATGATATCGATATAGGCGAACTGGAAAAACTGATTGGCGCCGGGAATTATCTGGAGACCTGGAAGTTTATTGAAGAAAATATCTTTTCGTTGCGTTAGCCGGAGGCGCCATGGAGAACCCAGCCATACAGCCGAAGGAATTACTCTCTAGCTTGCCACCTGAGTGGCCGGAGTCTCTACTTGCTGAGATTCGCGAGAAGATCAAGTTGGCAAAAAGCAAGGTGGTGATCCTTGATGATGATCCCACCGGTACCCAGACCTCGAAAAACATACCTGTATTAACCGAGTGGAACACTGACATACTCGCCCGGGAGCTGACAAGTGAGGCGCCGGCCTTTTTTGTGTTGACGAACTCACGAAGCATGACGGCTGACGAGGCTTCTCATCTCGCCCAGGAGTTGGGCCACAATTTGTTGCTTGCATCAAGGCAAACCGGCGTGCAGGTGAGCGTCATCAGCAGAAGTGATTCAACGCTGCGCGGACACTATCCGGGAGAGGTAAACGCGCTTACGGAAGCAATGGAAGGCGATTCGCTGCCGCATTTGCTCATCCCCTTTTTCTTGGAAGGCGGTCGATATACCATCGACAACATTCATTATGTTCTGGAAGATGGCTGTCTTGTCCCTGCAGCTCAGACCGGTTTTGCTAAAGATGCGGCCTTCGGGTTCAGCAATTCCGATTTGCATCTGTGGGTTGAAGAAAAAACCGAGGGGAAGGTGGCTGCCGACCGGGTTGTCTCTGTTTCACTTGGTGATATTCGTTATGGTGGCCCGGAGAAGGTGGCAAAGATCTACCTCTCCGTCCCGGACCGTGGGGTATGTGTGGTTAATGCTGTATCCTATCGGGATATGGAAGTCGTTGTTGCCGCCCTTTTCCTGGCGGCTGCCCAAGGTCGAGAATTTTTAGCGCGAACAGCGGCCTCATTCGTGCGTACCCGTCTGGGGCTGGAGGTTACCGGTGAACTGCTGGGTAAGGAGGAACTAGTCAGTTCGGGACGAAACGGGGGATTGTTCATAGTTGGTTCTTACGTGGAAAAAACCGGCAGACAATTGGAAGAGCTGTTGCAGACCGGTTTGGTTCAAGGTCTTGAACTAGATGTAGAAAAATTAATGAATTTTGACACGCGCAAGATTGAGCTATCCCGAGTCATCGATAAATTGAACACCTCTGTTGGGGCTGGCCAGGATACCGTGGTCTACACCAGCAGAACCCTGATCACAGGAAAAAACAGTGAGGAAAGTTTGCGCATTGGTAATTTGATTTCCGCAAGCCTTATTGAGGTTGTCCACAATCTGGTAGTTCAACCTCGATATCTGGTTGCCAAGGGAGGGATCACCTCCAGCGATGTTGCCACCAAGGGGCTGAAGGTTAAACGTGCGATAGTGATTGGCCAGGTTCAGCCGGGAGTACCGGTCTGGGAACTCGGTGGGGAATCGGCCTATCCAGGAATGTCCTATATCGTCTATCCAGGCAATGTGGGCAGTGATGAAGCACTGGCAAATATTGCCAAAATGCTTGCCAAATAACGATCAGGCAAGAAGAGGAAATTGTAGATGCTGGAGTCAACAGCAAAATTGCTGCAAGAGGCGCGCAACAACGGCTATGCCATCGGTGCCTTCAATATCTATAACCTGGAAGGGGCGTTGGCGGTACTGCGAACCGCTGAGCGACTGCAAAGTCCGGTTATGTTGCAGCTTTTGCCAAGCGCATTGGCGATAGGCGGCAGTCCATTGATTAGTTATTGCCGGGCCGCTGCCAGCGAAGCTAGAGTGCCTGTTGCCGTGCACTTGGATCACTGTCCGGATGAGCAGGTTATAGAAATGGCGATGAGAGGAGGTATTTCATCGGTAATGGCCGATGGTTCTTACCTGCCCCTTGCTGAAAATATTGAATTTTCCCGGAAAGTTGTTGCTAAGGCAAAAGCAATGAACATCGGGGTGGAGGGTGAACTTGGCAGGCTCAGTGGTGAAGAGGATGGTATTGCAACTCCGGAAGCAATGGAAAAAATGACCGCACCTGAGGAGGCGCTCCAGTTTGTGGATAAAACCGGAGTGGATGCTCTAGCCGTATGTATCGGCAATGTTCACGGTAAATATAGAAAACCGCCGGAACTGGATTTTGAGCGGCTCAAAACCATCGCTGAAAAAGTGACTGTTCCCCTGGTGTTGCATGGTACCTCAGGATTACCGGATACAATGATCAGAGAGTCGATTTCCCATGGTGTCGCCAAATTTAATGTCAATACCGAGGTGCGGAGCAGATATATGACCGCCATGAAGGAGATCTCAAGTCGGCAGAGTTTTGAACTTGTTGAAGTTATGGAAGGTTGTATCGCGGCCATGCAGGTACCAATTGAACAAAAAATTCTGCTGTTCGGGTCGAATGAGCGGATAAAACAATAACCACGTATGCAGGAGATGATTGTGAAGAAACATACAGTTACATCAATTCAGAAAATGCGGGATGACAATGAGACGATCACCATGTTGACCGCCTATGATTATCCCACCGCCAAAAAGGTAAACGATGCCGGTATTGATATGATTCTGGTGGGCGATTCGTGTGCCATGGTGGTGCATGGCCATCCCAATACCCTTACCGCCACCATGAATATGATGGTGCTGCACTGCGGTTCGGTGGCCAGGGCCTGTGATCGGACCATGGTGGTTGCCGATATGCCTTTTGGTTCGTTCCAGTACGGGATCGAAGAAACCATGCGCAATGCCGCCAGATTCGTCACCGAAGCCAAGGTCGATGCGGTGAAATTTGAAGCAACGGTCAATCACATTGAAAAGACCAAAGCAATTGTGGAGATGGGCATCGCCGTGGTCGGACATGTCGGTCTTCATCCCCAGGCGGTAGGTGCCCTTGGCGGTCTCAAGGTCCAGGGAAAAAGCGTGGAAACAGCCCGTAAAGTCGTCACCGAAGCACTTGCTCTGCAAGATGCCGGCGTCTTTGCCATTATCTTCGAAGCGGTACCGGCCAAACTTTCAGAGTATGTCACCAAGAAACTGCGGGTGCCGACCATTAGCATCGGCGGTGGTCCGGGATGCTCGGGTCAGTTGCTTGTCACTCCTGATGTGCTCGGTATGTATGATAATTTTACTCCGTCATTTGCCAAGCAGTATGTCAATGTGGGTGAGATTATGACCAATACCTTCAAGCAGTACAGGGAAGAGGTGCTACAAGGCGTATTTCCCGGAGAGAAGCATTCTTATGGTATGTCCGATGATGTCATGGAAGAGATTGAAAAGGAATTCGGTAAGGCCTAGACCCTAGACAGACCGATGAACCCAAACGACAAACAGCCGCTGCTCCCAACATGGCTGCGGCTGTTTGTATAATTTCTTCTTATCGGCTTCCCTATTTGTCTCTCTCATTTAGGCATTTAGAGAAAACGGTAATCCGCCAATTTTTAGAAAATATCTATTCCTCCTGCCTCTTCCTCATGAGTTAACCCAAACATTGCCTGAAAAGATCATTAGTAAGATAAAACTTGGTACTATTGAGATGTAATATCTTGTGTATGGAGTTTTTCCCAGGATATAAAGTTGACAATAAGAGAAATGAGATCTTTTCGCCCCCAGATGCATTCATTGCCAGCGTTATGGAAAGCTTACGGATGCTCTCTTTTGTTACACTCACCAATCCCTTGTCCAAGAAACCGCCAGGTTCATGCAAAATCCCGATTAAGCAGTTTGTTTTTATGGTAGGCTACTTGACAGTTCGGGGTGGACGACATTATTCAATAGGTATAGTCAGCAAATGCGTTCCACATATTGGATGTAAAAACCAAACCTGTTGTGAGGCAGGGACGGAAAACTACGGATCTTCACGAGAAAGCCGAGTTGCCATCTAGACTGGTGACCCGGCTGATTTTTTTATTTCTGACTTTTATATAAACATCAAAGAGTTGGAAAGGCGGGCTGGTTATTTGACAGCATGTAGTATTGTACGGGTGTTGCCTCATGGCAGCACTCGACTCGCAGAGGAGTTAAATCATGAAATTTGGATTGAGTCGTACGGAAAAAATAAACGAAAAAAGGCGTTTTGTTCGTCATCCAGCTAGCGGCTGGCTGTTATTTTTTGATACACAATCCCAAATTGATATGGCTCAAGTAGTAAATATCAGTCAAGGAGGCGTCTTTTGTGCCAGTCTGGCCGAGGCTTCCTGTCCATTGGCTACATTTGAAGAGATTGAACTCTACGATTGCCACAATCATTATTCCATTGAAGGGCTATGCGGCAAGATTCTTCGTAGAGAATACCAGAATTCTGCAGATGCAAAGACCGCTATTCGTTGCTTTACCTTTGGTCTGGAATTTCTCCATATCACGCCAGCTCAACTGTACCAAATAGAGGAGATTTTCCCTAAATTGTCGCCTAGGTAAGAGTCATTCGAAACAATACTGGGTAATGCGAATTCTTCAACTGGGATGTTTCGGCAAGTATCTATTTCCCTTTATTGTAACTCGTGCAAATGTAATAATTTTCATGACGTGTCCAGGATAACCTGTGTACCTAAAAAGCTACCAAAAGAAGGATGTTGATGAGAGTGGAATCTGCGAGATCATAATTGGGCACATTTGAGGTAAACCTGGTCTATCACCAGAATAGTGACAATGACAAGCGAATTGAGCCGAAGATTGAAGAGGGTGAAAAGGATTGCCTTACTGAGTATGCGTGAGCAAACAGGCCCATGTCATCTGGCCGCTTGGTGGGAGAGTTTTGTCAGCACTATTCCCAATGATGCTGACTTTGCCGACCTTGACCGGGAAACCCAACAACTGATCCGGTCTTGGGAAGAGAAATTATCCGACGAAACTGCAAGCAATTACAGCTTTTAGGACTCTATACTTTTGTGATATCTCTTTGTCGCAACCTCCCTGGCCGAAGCGGTATAATTGTCCCTGAGCTGAAAAAACAGCTGTTCACAGTCGTTGAACGAAAAAGAGTTCACCATCGTAATGACCCGGTGTTCATCAAGAGCGTGGGCAAAAAGCGTCTGGTCGTCCGCCATTTCTTCTTTGGTGACAATCTTGGCATAAATAAGTGATCTGGCTGCCAACAGGTCGTCAAGTCCGTCGCTTTGATGATTACGTCGGAGGTAAGCCATAGTCAGTTCGTCACCGGGACTGAAAAGCCGCGCCTCGATACCCTGCCTGCGAAGTAATATCAGTTCGCTAATCATGGTCTGCATCTGCCAGTTAGACGGCAGTTCATCTTTGAGAAAACCCTCCAGAAGTACGTGCATGGGACCGGCTTCCACAAAAACGGATCTGTCGTGGGGCAGGGTGGAAAGTATCGCCTTCGCCCTGAGCTCATCCCTTAATCGGAAACGTTCAGCGTCAGCTTCGGCAAAATCTTTGATGGCCTCGATAATTATGCGAAAATCGTTTGTCCGCACGCACTGATAATACTGAAGAAGTTTTGCCGTTGCCTCTTTTTCACGGCTATATACATCAAAAAGCAATGAAGGTCTCGGCAGCTCTTCGGGAGAGTGTTCATCGGCAAAAAAATCATGAATTTCTAAAAGATTTTCGACAAAAGGCTCTATCTGGACGATGGTTTTGCCCTCTCGAAAAAGTTGTTGCAGCAATGTGTACTGCTGATGAGAGAAGGAGGGGTACTCCAAGTCTAGTTCCAGCATGAATTCTTCGATGGCCAGCTCACCTCTGAGCATGTCGTTAAAGTTGGGGTGGGGTGGCTCTTCGAGGATAATGACATCGTGTCTGGCCATCTCCTCGGCACCATGAGCCAATGTTTCCGGGCGATGGTTACCATAGACCAGGCTAAATAAATTACTCATGGCCATTAATTCCATACATAGAGGTGCTCTTTGCAGTACCCCTTCTTTAAGCGGGTAAGTGCTTTGGAGCGCCCTCCACTTTGGCGGTTTTTTATTATTTTTCGTTTTTTAATTATTCATTTCGGCGGTCAAGTAACAAAGCACTAAAAAGAGGAGCCCGGTTGCTCGAGGAAGGCAAGTTCTTCGGGAGTTGACTGACGGCCCAATATCTTATTTCTATGGGGATAGCGACCAAATCTATCAATGATGTTCTTATGCTTCAGTTCCCACTCCAGGCTGCTTTCCAACCCTTCCTGACTGAAAAGTTCTTCGGCAGCCTCATGTATCTTGACAGACTCGCTATGCATATAAGGCATGTAGAGGAATTTTTTTTCTTCGATGGCAAGCTGGTGGTCGGTTTCACTAGCAACAGCCTCCTGAGCCAGCGTCAGTGCCATCGGATCGGCAACAAAGGCCTGAGGCGTGTTCCTGAACATGTTCCTGGGAAACTGATCGAGGATGATTATTTCGGCCAGTCTTCCTCTTGGTTGGCCCCGCCAGCTATAAAGTTCACATTGAATGGCCTGGGCATGGATGGCTGAAAAACGCTCAGCGATGAGTGCGTCAAAATCGTCATCCTTGTGAAACCATTGTTCCGGCTCTATCTCTTCAAACCAGAACCGCAGTATGTCTTCATATCGTGTCATTCACCATTTCCTTTTCTAAGAATAATTCACCTCCTGGAGATAACGAGCATCTTCGAAAATGATATGCACTTAAGATGGTCGTGGCTAGTTCTCTCCCGCCTGAAGATCAGGAATGCTGATTCATTCTTGTGTTCTCAAGCCATTCGTTGTAAGCAGGGGGGATTATACACGTCTTCAACATAAAGGAGAAAAATGATGGAGTTGAATGAAAATCAGGCGGCATTGATTCTGGAAGCAGACGAACAGGGAGAGATTACCGTGAATGTTGCCGCCCCCGATCCCCAGGGGTTGTCAGGAGCCTTATGTCAGGCCCTGGCTATAAAGCTTACCGAAGATGCCAGCCTCCAATCCGAGCTGGTGAAAATGATCGAGGAGGAGTGAGCCTGGCTCACCCCTTACCCTCCGGTCGTTTTTCGCCTGCCAGAATATAATAGGGTCGCCAATAGATTTCCCGGAGGCGTTGGATAAACTGACCCTGAATGTGGGAAAAGCGTTCGAGCAGGTAATAGAGTGTCGGTACCACCACCAGGGTGAGAAAGGTGGCGACAACCAAGCCAAAAATGACCACTACGGCCATGGACCGCCACCATTGACTTGATTCACTTACCCAGGAGATGGCCAGTTCGTGGAAGTCGAAGGAAACTCCGGTAACCATGGGTATGAGTCCGAGAATGGTGGTGACCGCTGTCAATAATACCGGTCGGAGACGGGTTGCTCCTGCGGAGACGACGGCATCGCGTAGAGCAAAGCCTCTTTCCCGCAGCTTGTTGGTATAGTCAATCAGCACAATGGCATTATTGACCACCACACCAGCAAGCGAAATGACACCTACTCCGGTCATGATGATGCCAAAGGGCGAACGGAAAACAGCCAGCCCCAGAAAAGCCCCGCCCAATGAAAGGATTACCGAGGTCATAATGATAAACGGCTGGGTTACCGAGTTGAACATGCTGACCAGCACCAGAAAGATAAGCAGCAGTGCCACAGCAAAGGCCTTGGAGAGAAACTGTTCCGATTCCTGTTGAAACTCATGTTCACCGGTAAAAGTCATCTTGTAACCCGGCGGCAGCGGAAAGTCTTTGAGAATTTCTGCGGCCTGCTGTCGGGCAACCGAGCCAGGAATCTTGGTTTCGTTGACATTGGCCTTAACGGTAACTACTCGCTCGTTGTTGATTCTGGTTATATCACCAAGTGATCCGGTATAATGCACCTTAGCAATGGTTGACAAGGGTACCATTTCGCCAGAAGGCGTGGGTAACATCAGCTCATGGAGGACATTTACCACTTCACGGTCCTGTTTGGTGAGCTGTACGGTTATGTCATAGTCATCATCGCCTTCCCGATAGCTGGATACCTCCAGGCCGTTATACGCGCTTTTAAGGGCAAATCCTATCGCATCGGTGGATAAGCCGAAGAGAGAGGCTTTCTGACGGTCGACATCAACCTGTACCGAGGGAATGCCCTCGACGAAGTCATCGCGGATATCCTTGACGTGGGGTATCTTGCTGAGGATATCCCGAATAGAATGGGCTATCTCACCGAGAACACTAAAATTGTCTCCGGCTATTTCAATATTGATGGGTGCACCGGTGGGCGGTCCTTCGGCTTCCATGGCCAGCGTTACTTGAGCTCCCGGTATGTCCTCCACCCGTTCTCTTATATCATCTACGGTTTCGTGGGTGGAGCGATTTCGCTCCTCCATCTCGATGAAACGAACCCCAATGTGGTTGGGAGTATTGGCATCGAAGGCCGAGCCTCCACTGCTGGAGGTGACCGCTTTCATGTAGATGTTCTTGATATTGGCCAAATCGCTTGGTCCGTAAAAATCCTCACCGGTGGCCTTGGTATGTTTTTTTCCCGCCAACACCTCTTCTGGCGAAGCTGATTCAAGGTTACCACTAAAGCCGGCCAAGGCTCGCTCGATGCGTTGGGTGATCGTGTCGATATAGTCGAGATCCGCACCTTCAGGGATGTCCATGTTTACATACATGCCCTTGGGCTCAATATCGGGGAAAAATTCCACCGGTTTTTCCATACCAATCATCAGCATCCACATCTGAAAGAGCAGGATGAGTACACAAAATGCCGTAGCGATTACGGTGATGGGCATCTCAAGAGCCGATGAGAGCAGCTTGGCGTAGCTTTTAAGCAGGGGCCCTTTAATGGCTATGGGTTGCTCAACTGCCTTGGCAATTTCATCGACACTTTTTGACGAAGAATTATCGAGCTTCTTGGCTTTCATGAATATCGAGGCCAGAGCTGGATTAATCACCAGGGCCACAAAAAGAGAAGAGGACAGGGTAATAATCAGGGTGAGTGGTAGATAGCTCATGAACTCGCCCATGATGCCTGGCCAGAAAAGCATGGGAGAGAATGCGGCCAGGGTGGTAACCGTTGAGCCGATAACTGGGTAGGCAACCTCCGACGTGGCCTTCATGGCAGCCTCTACTCGACCAGCTCCTTGTTCCATGAAGCGGTAAATATTTTCTACAATAACAATGGCGTTATCCACCAGCATGCCCAGAGCCAGGGTCAGGCTGAAGAGCACGACCATATTTAGG
>JASJDT010000133.1 GCA_030065655.1 Desulfocapsaceae bacterium
GGATCTCGACCCGGCCCAGGCAGCAAGAATGATGGTACAGAAGAATATCGGCCATCTTCCGGTGGAGCATGAGGGCAGGATAATCGGTATCATCACCCGGACCGATATTCTTACCTATTTCTACGACATGCTGCCGGAATAAACTATTCGCCGGCCTGACAAACCCGTCGGCATAACATCATAGTGTAAAGAGTTGAGACCCTTGCAAAAGTAAGATTTTCGTTCAAAATCGAGGCATGCAAAAAATTTTACCACAGGTATATAATGGATATCTCGGAGTCTCACTCCGTTCGCTTACCGGCGGATAAAATTTTGGGCATAACGAAGAGTTTGGGTGAAAAGATGGTTTTGCAAGCGGCTCAGGTAAGTTAGCCATACTAAAGTAAGGAAAATTCATGGAAGTCATTCTTCTGATAGTGCTGGTTGTCATCATCATTGAGCTCTTTATTCTCCGCAGAAGAGTAGCAAAGCTTGAACAACTTCAACAGGAGGAGCCAACCTGGGAATTTGAATTTGACGAGTCGACTGAGCCTGATCATTCACCCAAGAAGACTTCTGAGCATGCCGCGGCAGAGCCAAAACCATCCCCATCAACATCGATTTCGTCTCAATCGACCAGGAAAGTCAAAGCGGTCCCCACTGTCGATTCCGACAAAGAAGAAAAACCAGACGAGAGGAGAAAGAGTAAACGCCCGGTTTTCACCACTCCTGAAGAGACTGCATTGAGCAGAGGAGCAACACAGTTTGGCAACTATATAAAAACGTTTTTCACTTCTGGAAATGTCGTTCTCAAGGTTGGCATCATAATCCTCTTCTTTGGGGTATCCTTTCTGTTAAAGTATGCCGCCCAACGTAACATGATCCCCATAGAGTTTCGACTTACCGGAGTGGCCCTGGGAGGTATAGCCCTTGTGGCGGTAGGCTGGTTTCTGGCCAGGAAAAAGCCCGGCTTTGGCCTTACCCTCCAGGGTGGAGGTATTGGCATCCTCTATCTTACCGTCTTTGCTGCCGCAAGGCTCTATAACCTGCTGCCGCACACCTTTTCATTTGTCGTCCTCTTTGGTCTTGTCGTCCTGTCAGCGATTCTCGCAGTGCTCCAGAACGCCAGAGCGCTTGCCGCTTTTGGGGCTGCTGGTGGTTTTCTTGCTCCGGTGCTCCTGTCCACCGGCACGGGCAGTCATGTCATGCTGTTTTCCTATTATGCCCTACTCAACAGCGGAATAGTTGGTATTGCCTGGTTTAAAGCCTGGCGTGAGCTCAACCTCCTCGGCTTCCTGTTCACCTTCGTCATCTCGGCAATGTGGGGATATCGCTATTATCAACCGGAATATTTTGCGACCACAGAACCCTTTCTCCTGCTCTTTTTTCTGTTTTATGTGGTCATTTCAATTCTGTTTGCCCATCGCCAGCCCGTTCAATTACGAGGCTTTATCGACGGACCGCTGGTGTTCGGACTGCCCATCGTCTTTTTTGGCATGCAGGCCAGCCTTGTCGAAAATTACGAATACGGGATTGCGTTTTCGGCTCTTGGGTTGGGAGCTTTTTACATGGCCACGGCAACACTTCTGTGGAATCGCCTGGTTGAAGGGATGCGCACCTTAACCGAGGCGTTTCTGGCCCTCGCCGTTGTCTTTGGCTCTCTGGCCATTCCCTTTGCTCTCGATGGCCATGCAACCGCTTCAGCCTGGGCTCTTGAGGGAGGGGCGATGGTTTGGGTGGGCCTGCGACAGAACAGGATACTGGCCAGAAACTTCGGTATTCTTCTACAGCTTGGCGCTGCTGTTGCCTACATGCTCTCACCCCAGTATTTGCGGGCTGATTACATGTTTTTGGTCAACGAGGTAACCCTGGGAGGGATTTTTATTGCCTTAGGCGCGCTTTTTTCCTCCTTCCATCTCAGTCGTAAAAAAGACATTCTCCGCAAGTGGGAAAAACCTTTTCCCTTGATTTTACTAGGCTATGGTCTCCTCTGGTGGCTGTTTGTCTGTATCCGGGACATAGAACATTTCTTTCGCTATCCGCTTCATAAAGACGGGGTACTGCTCTTCTTCTCCTTCACAGCAATCGTCCTTACGGCAATGAAACGCTATTTACGCTGGTCGGATTTGCGCTTTCCCTTGCTGGGTTTTCTGCCACTTCTCGTGCTTGGAGCTCTTGCCGGATATGATGTACCATCCAAGATGCTATTTCTCGATGGATCTGGCGCCATTGCCTGGTTGACGGCACTGCTCACCTCCTGGCTGATCCTCTGGCAGGTTGAAACAATCTGGGGTCGGAACGTTCTGCGATGGTATCACATGGTTTCTTTATGGTTGCTTATCTTCATTCTTACCAACGATTTCAGCACACTGGTGGGAAGAATGATAGGTGGCGGAGAAATCTGGGAATTTGTCTGTCTGGCCATCATGCCGGCCATCTTTGTCATTTTTCTGCTTGGCATCGGTAAAACACTGGCATGGCCCGTGGCCAGGCATCCACAAAGCTATCTCGATCATGGTCTCTATGTACCATTGTTTTTTCTTGTTGGCTGGTCTCTTTATGCAAATTTCATGGAAGGAGATCCTGTACCGCTATCCTATATTCCGCTGCTCAATCCGTTGACGCTTGTCCAGATTCTGGTCTTTCTGGTTATCCTTTTCTGGTTAAAAGAAAATCGGAAAAACCCGGGCACGCTCTATGCGGGAATACCCCTGTCGTATCTTTGGGCAGGCTTGGGTGGACTTGTCTTTTTCTGGTTGAACGGGATCACCGCCAGGCTTATTCATCTCTACTTTGGGATACCTTTCGATGCCCAATCACTCTATGATTCGGTAATAATGCAGTCCGCCGTATCGATTCTCTGGAGTTCGCTGGCACTGACCGTGACCGTCTGGGCCAACCGAAAAGGAAACCGGGAGGCCTGGTTTGGTGGGGCGGTACTGCTGACCGGAGTAGTTGTAAAACTTTTCCTCATTGACCTGTCAGGTACAGGGACAATCGGCAGAATTGTCTCCTTCCTGGCCGTGGGTATTCTTATGCTGCTCATTGGTTATTTTTCACCTTTACCACCGAAACGACAGGAGAGTGTTACATGAAGCGCACCTTTATCATAATTCTCTCAACTCTGTTGCCGACCTTGGCGATAGCAGAAGAGGTTGTCAAGGAAGATTTTGCCTACGGGCTCATTTTGAACACTGACAACCAGGGCGCTTTTTATGGTGTGACCCTGCCCCATGATGTGTATGTAAACACGGCGCTGAAGAATCTTGACGACCTGAAGGTATTCAACAGCGATGATCAAGTCGTGCCGCATAATCTGCGTTATCCGCCTCACCGGGAAGAACAGGAGGAACGTCATGCCTTGCCTTTTTTTCCGCTTTTTTCCAAACAGAAAATGAGTGATACCGAGCTCTCGATGCGGATAGAGACAGGAAGTGAAGGAGAGATTGTCAACATTGAAAGAAACCGATCTCCCGAAGAAAATACTCCGACTGCTTATCTGATTGATATGGAGGAAAAGGAGCGCTCCCCGGCATCTCTCAGGCTAGTGTGGAACACGGATGGCCCAGGCAAACTGCTGCCGGTAATTGTGGAAGACTCACGGGACCTCGTCTCCTGGAGAAGGGTAAGCAGGTCAACCTTGGCGGATCTCGTCTTCATGAATAATCGACTGCAGCATGGAGAAATTGCGCTACCCCGTAAAACCGAGCGATATCTACGTTTAAGAACAGAGAACAATATAACTTTTCCGCAACTTACCGTGGTTGAGGCAAATTACCATCTGCACCAACAGCCTTCGACCAGACGATGGTTTAACGTTCCTTTTAAGGTGGAGAAAGAGGATGGTCGCATATTTCTTGAACTGGAATTAACCAACGGAATGGTGATTGACGGATTGAAAATGGAATTTGACCAGCCGAACTCCCTGCTGAAAGTCAGGGTTTCAAGTCTCAATTCGGATGAGAGGCGCCAGTATCAAGGTGAGGGGCTTTTTTACTATATCTCCGATAACGGCAATGTGCTGTACAACGAGCCACTCTTTTTCCGTCAGCACAGACCGACTAAGCTGATTCTTGAGCTGATGGAGAAAGGTATTGGGGCAGAGCTGGATTCAACCCGGATCTTCCTGGGCTACACCCCCCAGGAACTGCTTTTTGTCGCCAGGGGCAGCAGCCCTTTTCTTCTGGCCTATGGCAATGGCAACATGCAAATTTCTTCTGTTGAAAAAAGCTCCGCGGCGTTTCAATCACTTGCAGAAAATAACGAGCAAAACCTTATCCGCCAAGCTGAAGTTGGTCAACGAATCATCCTGGGAGGAGAAGGGATGCTTGCTGTTCCCGCGCCAAATCCCTGGAAAAAGCGGATTCTTTGGTTGGTATTGGTTGGCGGAGTCGCAATACTGGCAGCAATGGCCTGGTCGCTCACCCGAAAAATGAACCGCTGAGCGTATACCTGGTTGGTCGCAACAGCCATGCATTCGCTTTTTCCTCCCAAGCAAGATAAGTACTTTGGATAATGAATTAAGGTACTCCTTGTTCGTTCTGCATCACCTAAAAACCTGTCTGCTCAACGTTCAGGAATAAGAATATCATCGATGTAGAAAAACGATCACTGATATTACGCAAGTAACATCCATAATATTTTAGAGATTGACACAAAACCGGATTAAGAATAGTAATGCTTATGATTGATAGGAAAATGTGCTTTGGGAAACAAAAAACGCAACATTTGCCCCCTTAATATCACTTATCGTTGCAAAACGCCCCGATAATAATAGTTATGCAAAGAAGAATATGGAAAGATTGACAATGTGGAGCACTTGGACATGGAAAGTTGCCCCAGTGTTCTTCATTTTAATACCGATGATAATTGGTTTTTCAAATCCTGGAGCATGGTATTTCTGTATATTTGTTATTGGCTCGGCCATTTTCATTTTCTTCTTTTCAAAGGCCAAGATTTGGTTGGAACTACACAACATTTACATTGGAAATCAAAATTTAATAATCCAAAGAAGTGTTTCAGCTAAACCAAATATTGAAGTGCCATTCGATAATGCTTTAAAAGTTGAGTACATTCAATTTGCCCAACAAATAATCGGTAAATTTTGGTATTTTGAACCCAAATCATTAAAAAGAACATTTATATATTTCTGGCCTACAATTGCAGAGGCAAAATGGGACACGAGTAAACTATATCAAATTTGCGCAGCAGCAGATTATAAAAGAGAAAAAAATAAAGCATAACATCTATATGGCCTCCCCTTGTCAAGGAATAAACCACCCCATAGATCGGAAGTGCAACAAAACTGCAGATAGTCTCCGTCTTCGCAGCAGATTTCCTGACAAATAACTCGTAAATCCTGTCTTTCGTCTTCTCTCAGCGATATCAGAGTCGTCATTCAACGAGTCTGCACCAAACATCTATCTGGATTGACCGTGTTATCAAGGTTCTCTTTGATAACCGGCGTACTGCCATCCGGCAGTTTCAGAATATATTTCGAACCCTTATTCCGGCGCAATCAAAGCCCAGCGGCTAATCCATATCCAGTTATTTTGTCACTCGGATAAGGGGCAGAACCCGAACATTATCTATCAAGCTATCTGTATATGTAAAGAGGAACCAGGCCTGGTGCCAATCAAGCCCCTTGAACTTCGGGTACAGTGTCCATTCTCTCATGGCAGTCATCCTGCATTTTCTGCGAAAGATCTTCAGATCGACCACATTGATTTCAGTTATACGACAAGCTGCCAGTCCTGGTTCCCAATCTATTTAGCGAAAAAGCTTTTCATTTCGAAAGCCTCTTTGTTCTTGAGCATATAGTATATAGCCCGGCCAAGCTTATGGGTGAAAATCCCCAGCGCTTTGCCCTTATTGTATTTATGTTCCAGTTTGCTGACATAGTATTTGGCATCCTTGGAATCTCTCAACATTAAGATAGCCGCTTCCTTTATTGCCCACTTGAGATGAGCATTGCCAATCTTCTTGTTTGAACTTCCCGCCCATTTGCCATCGGATTCTTTGTGAGGGCGAATGAGCCTTGCATAGGAAGAGAAATCCTGCACTCTGGGAAAACGTCGGATATCGTGTATTTCATAAAGGATCACCAAGGCAAGAATCTGACCGACCCCAGGTATTGATCTGAGCAGATACAGAGTATGGTAGTCGTGCAAACGTGCTGTTTTCTCAATGTACCATTCAAGTTGTTTGAGGATCTGGTTGAAACAGGCAATCATTTCAAGGTTCACCTCAACGCTTTTACGAACCGCAGGATCACTGAAACGCTCAGCCACCCCAGCATGATTGTACTTACGGGTCAGCTTTTTACGAAATGCAGGCAGGTTATACTGGGTGTTGGTGTTGAGTATATGAGCAACCAGCTCTCCGGTTCTTCTTGAGATATACATTCGCCTTCGTAAAAGGTCACGCGTTGCTCGCCAACCTTGAGGATAGGCGTAGGCTGTAGGAAAAGTCCCGCCTCGCAGGAGCGTGGCTAGTTTGTATGAATCAATTTTGTCATTCTTGGTTTTGCCACCATGAATAGCTTTCATGTATAACGCATGGCCGAGAACAAATGGCAAACCATGCTCGGCACAGAGGTCGGCAAGCCAGTACCAGCAGAACACGCATTCCACTCCTATGACGATATCCTCCTGATAAGGTCTAATTAACTTTAAAAAATCGTTAGGATCTGTTTTAATATTGAGATGAATCTTTACCTGATTATCCCTGTCGAGAATACAGACATACATCTTCTTGGCATGCAGATCGATTCCACAGTAATAAGTGTGTTGTTTGGTATAGAAGTTCATCAATTGGCCTCCTTTGGGTAAGAGATTTGGCGATCTGAGATCTACTTCAAGTAGATCAACTTGCCTAAAGGATGGCCATAACTATTATCAAGTCATTCAACCGGGTCTAACGGTATCACCAACAGGGTCAGGCTTGACGAATGGGTGACAGGAAGGGCTAAGAAACCAATTAGTCAAGCCTGATCCTATCTATTCCAATATCTGTGTACAAAGGATCTTTAATGGTGGCATGCTGCGATTAAAACTTAGCAACTCTATTTGCCATATAAATCTGTTTTTAATTGCAGTTATAATTGCATTCTCAAATGGCTGCGCAAAATTTACTAAGTACGAGTATGATTCGCACGTTTTCCCGCTTGATGAAAAAAACGAACTTGTCATTTCTACGTTTCCATCATGGTACCCAGAAACCAAGAGTCGTATACCTTTTTTATTTAAAAGCTTACACGCTCCCCAATCTGTTTATTTTCAATTTTTTGTTCGAGCAACAGGTACCTTAGCTGGTCGTAACCCGAATATTGATTCCATTCATGTCCGAAATTTCTCCTATGAATTTCCAGGACAGACGCCTGTGATACTTATTGAAGACTACTCAGAAGGTTTCTGGCAGCAAGGTCGGGCCGATTACAATTCTAAAGAATTAAAGCCCGTTCTTTGTTTTGATGGCTGGTACGTTCTAATAAAGTTCGATCTGGTATTGAATGGGGTAGCCTATACGGGCGAGCATATTTTGTACGCTCGAGAAGTATCGAGAGTGTACCCTCTTATTTATGATGCATTACAATAGACCAAATGATTTTTTTTGAAGTCCAACTAGTTTAAGATACCCGTATTCTCTGTTGATCGTTACGCACTTTAGTGGTTGCTGCTCAACAAATCAAACAGGTGTAGTTTACTTAAAGCGTTGTTGTTATTGCCACATTGAAGGTTAGGATATCTTGCCAGAACCACCAGTTGACCTTCTTCCTCTGAAGTTAAACCTGAGTGTTTACCTTGGATTAATCAGAAATAGAGAAACAGTAGACTAAAGACTACCAAAGACAATACCCGGCTGAAAATTGTCATGGAGAGGGTTTGATTTCGAAATTCTTTTCAACTATGGCATTGTTGGCAATCAACAATCCACCGAAACCACAACCACCGTACAGTCAGGATTTCCAAAAGAGTCGTAAATAACATAACAGCCTCGGTTTGTCGGCACGGAAAATCCAGGAATATCATAGCCAACAAGGGGTCACTAACGGGGTCAGGCTGGTTTAATATAGTCGACCTGACTAATTAAAAGATCTTTCTATTGTTGCCAGGAGCAAGGTGAGCAATTTAAAGTAAACGATATATAGTTTCCGGATAGCTTGCAAATGTGTTCATAATATCAAGCAGAATAATAACTATGTCGTTGATTTAAACTCTGGAAGATTCTAGCAACTTTCAAATTACTGGAAAACCGGAGAATCACTTGTTTACTTTTCAAATTAGATATGAAAATTAGAAAATACCTACCTGGTGAAGAAAAGTATATCTGGGATCTATTTTACAACACAATTCACAATATAAACGTTCGTGACTATACGATTGAACAGATTGAAGCTTGGGCACCTTCCGATTTAGATGAAAATATTTGGACTGACAAGATAATTGAAATAGATCCATATGTAGTCGTAGCTGAATCAAAAATAGTGGCTTATGCTGATCTTCAAGAGAATGGATACATAGATCATTTTTATTGTCATCATGAACACCAACGAAAAGGTGTTGGCAGCTTTCTTTTTTCTTTTTTAGAACAATTAGCTATATCAAAAAACATCAGTAAATTGGTATCAGATGTCAGTATTACTGCTAAACCTTTTTTTGAATCGAGAGGTTTCATTGTGATCAAAAAGCAGTTTCTGAACAAGAGGGGCCAATCTTTAGAGAATTACAAGATGGCGAAACATATTATTACAGATTGAAGCTAAATATAAAAAGTTAACAATTAGTTCAACGCGGACGCGCGGGAAACGCCTGCTGCTAAACTGCGCATTAGGTCCGCGGTGATCAGTTTCGGAGAATTTATGAAAAAAAGTGTTAGGTTAAAACCGCTAGTGATAGAACCTGGTGCGGGTCGGACCTACTCGATGGGGCGAATGTCAGCCGTCTTCAAAGCTGACTTGGAAGAAACAAATTCAACCTTATCTGTGTCAGAATGGTGGCTCGAGCCAAACACTGAAGGGCCTCATTTTCATAAACATGCAGAGGCTCATCTTTTTTATGTCATTGAAGGCCTCCTGTCTGTCTACCTCAAGGGTAAAGGCTGGTTTGATTCGGAGCAAGGTTCTTACCTCTATATTCCTGGGGAAACAGAGCATGGCTTTCAAAATTCCAGTGAGTCTAAAGTAGGTTTCATATCAATAAACACGCCAGGTGGTTTTGAGCAGAGAATTCCTAATATTGTGGATTACTTCGAAGAGAATCCACTTGGTGATGCTAAAGCTAGCACTTAACAAGCCGAATCAGGTAGTGATGTCCCAGAACCACAACCCTGTCTGGAGCGCTACATGACAATTAGACTTATAATTGAGGTAGGGAAATGGTTAAAGCAATTTATGTGAATCTTGTAGTTACCGATTTAACCCGCTCAATAGAATTTTTCGAGAAAATAGGATTTAAGTGCAATCAGCAGTTTACGAATGAAGAGGCTGCAGCATTAGTGCTATCAGGTAGTATATTTGCTATGTTACACACTCCAGGGAGTATCAAGCGATTTACCAAGAAAACCATCGCTAATCCCAAAAACACTACTGAGGTTCTAGTGGCACTTCAGCTAAATTCTCGTGAAGAAGTAGATTTGATTATGGAAAAAGTTATAGATGCTGGTGGCAAAGAGCAACGTGAACCAGAAGATCATGGCTTTATGTATGGTCGAACTTTTGAAGATCCAGATTATCATATCTGGGAGGTGTTTTGGATGAATCCGGAAGAATTTCAAGGATAGGTGTTCTTATTCGACATACTTAATAACAAGCAATTGAAGTTCTAAATATAGTACAAGTACCCCTAGCTGACCTCATTCCGGTATATCCTAATCTTGAAAATCTGGTGACCTAATACTGTTTTAAATTGTTTCTAAACTGTGAAGTGCTATGACACCAGCAAGAAAAACATTGTGTCTCCGGGTTTTGCGGCTTTGGCAAGAGTACCTTAAAGGTATCTTTAGTCTCTCGAATTTCTCAGTCGTTGTTCGATGATATTACCTTGTTCCAGGTATCCAAAGACATCACCTGAAACTTTGCTCACTTGCTTCCCGGCAAGATAGCTTCATCAATGGTTGCATAGATGGGGAAAAGAGCTGAAAACCCTGATATGTCAAGGACCTCTTTGAGGTTGTCCTGGGGATTGCAAAGTGAGAAAACAACACCACTCTGCTTTGCAAGTTTAGTGAGTTGAAGGATAACCCTTAACCCGGCACTTGAAACATAATCGACCTCTGTACAATCCAGAACGACATTGCTCTCTGGCGGGGAAACCTTTTCCTCCAACCATTTGCTTAGATCATCCGAGGTTACTGCATCGATCCGGCCAGTAACAGTAATTATCTTACTGCCATCTCTTTCGTATAATGAAATCTCCATGATTCACCTGTTCCTTATCTCAAATATTCTTAATAATAGTAACAACGTTTTTTAATCCGTCTCGTCTATAGGAGAGATCATCGGCAAAGCACTTGACGAGATGAATTCCCAACCCTCCCTGTTCCCGCTTATCAAGCGGGAGATTCGTTTTTACCGATGGCAGGTCGAGAGGATTGAATGGGATGCCCTTATCTTCAATCTGAGTGATCAATGAAGAATCCGTCCGCTCAAGCGTAATGGTTATCACATCATCTTCATTAAAATCACCATGTTCGACGTGGTTGGCACAGAACTCTTCTATTATTAGATGTATTTTATACTTCAGCTTAGCAGGAAGATCCATGGACTCGAGCGTCTTATCAAGCGTCTTGCAGAGATCGGTAAGACCTTGTCTCGTTACTGGTATCTCTATGATCTTCTTTATCATGGTCGAATCCCTGGAGCCCACCAACATTCTATTCTACACCTTTTCATACCAGCGAAACCGGTTGCATGAGTGATTCATCCTGCGCAGTTTTACCGGCCTTGAAAAGGAACTCAAGGTCTCTCCGGGCCAGCTCCAGGACAAGATTGGCGGCCATCTTGCCTCTGATTTCAGGAAATTGCGATTCTATCTTCTCAAATGCGGTTTTGCTTATATACATAAGCTGACTGTCACCCCTTGCCTGTAGCTTAAAATTACACGTTAAGCGTGCAAGAAGAGATGCACCACCTCCAAAATCGCCGGACTGAAAAGCAGGTAAGACATGCTCTTCGCCAGATTCACTCAGGTGGGTCACCTGAAGAGAACCGTTGATCAGGTAAAACGCGTGATCAAGCGATTCTCCCTGATTAATCATGGTCTCTCCATCGACCAGGATGATTCTTTTACAGAGCATGGCAAACAGTTTCAGACAATCACTGCCGAGATTGGCAAACAGGTAAGTCTGCCTCAGAATCTCAAGATCCTGCTTGAAATTGGATTCTACCCCTTGCTGCTGATTAATGTTTTTTTCCATGGATCAATTCGTACAGAAGTCCTTTTTCTTCCTTGAGTTTAGACGGTACTCCCCACTCAACAATTTTTCCCGCCTTCATAACTGCAACCTTATCAAATGAAACCAAAAGATCCAAGCGATGTATCACAGAGATAACCGTACATTTTCCGCGACTCTTTTCAACGAAGGCCTGAATCCGTGCCTGTGAATTGTTATCAAGGGCCGAGGTTGCTTCGTCCATGATCAGAACCTGAGGCTTTTTCAAGAAAACCCGGGCAATCGCCAACTTCTGCTGTTGTCCACCCGAAAGTTTGTCACCGTTGTTGCCAACGTGAAATGCCATACCGATATCGGCAATTCTCTCAAGTAGATCCTCCTCTATGAGCAGAAAGACGATGCATTGGTTTACCTTTTCTTCGATTGCGGGTGAATCTACTGCGAGATTGCCGAAAAAGATATTGTTAAGAATTGACTGGGAAGAAATGAATTTCTCCGCATCGTAAAATGCAACGGCCTCCGGAGTCTTGGCGTCACACCACTGTCTGAAAGACCTTCTCCCGGTCAATATCATCTGCTCGAGTAGCGGTTGCAGTACGATAATTTTATGGGTAGCCGGAGTGAATCTCAAGGCGACTCCCAGGAGCATGCTGATATCTTCTTCGGGCAAATCAACAGATGCTGTTCTGCCAAGCGTCTCAGCTATTCGTTTGCAGTCCTCATATTCAGATGACTGAATTGGAGTTCGGGCAAAAAAGAGCTCATCATCTGCTACATCTCCCAGTATGTCTGTGGTTTGTCTAATTATTTCAGCACCGGTTTCAATTAGGGGCAGCCGCAGTCCACAGTTCTCCAGGAAATCCAGAAATCCGGAGTTAAGCGAGAGTGTCTGAAAATCATACTCAGGCGTCAAAGGAGAGCCAAAAATGAGGTTTTCGGCGATACTTGAATGACTCAGGTAAGTATCGTCCGAATAAAATTCAACATATTCTGACAACTCCTCACTGAAGTTCAGCTGAAAGCTTTTTCGGAGGTTGAGTATTTTCTGCTCGAGTTGTAGATCCTTTCCTTTCTCCAGAACACTGTTCATGCCAAACCGCAACACATCGACAAAAAGACCGGTCTGTTGGAGCACCTCAATTTTATCATCGAGATTTGGTTCAGGAGATCTGTCTTCCTCATTTTTATAGTCCCCAAGAGCACGCCATGAATAGAGCAGATTGTCATTAATTGTACCAGTATATATAAAGGGGGACTGGGAAATAAAACCTATATTGGCAACAATCTCTTCCTTAGGCAGGCCGGCTACAGCATAGCCATCGAGCAGGACCTCACCGCCTGTGTAATTATAGAGCTGGCCGATACACTTAGCCAGGGTCGATTTGCCTGAACCGGAAAAGCCGACAAGTGCCACATGTTCACCTGCTTCGATTTTCAGGTTAACCCTATCAAGCAGCCTGATATTTTCTGATGGTGAGAATTCCAGGTCCTTAACTTCTATGCTGCCGCTGAGTTCATTAATGTTTCCGGCTGCACTGCTTAACTCAAATTCCGGCTCATAGTCGAACATGCCCATCGATTTCTTATACCTGACAGATGCATCCTGGTATACCTGATAAAAATCGATGAGTTCTTTCCACGGATCGTACAGTTTCTCCTGGGCCGAAAGAAAAGCCACGATTGACCCCAATTCAGTTTGACCCTTGATCAGCAGATATCCACCCAGAATAAATACGATAACAGGACCGAGGCTGACAAATAAATTGTTCAATGCCTTTACCGCATAACGATAGAGAGTCCACCTGATCCGGACACGTAACAGGTGATCTATATGCTTGTTATACTTTCTTTCTTCGGTGAGAAAAGAACCATGGGCATGCACTTCGCTTACACCGGTTATCGATTCGGTAACCTGGTCCGCCACTTTGCGGGTTCCATCAACCCGCTCCTTGTTGGCCT
>JASJDT010000017.1 GCA_030065655.1 Desulfocapsaceae bacterium
AATAAGCGTCCTGATATCTGGCTTACTTATCATTCCTACTATAAAGCGCCTGATGTCATCGGTCCTCTCTGTTGCCGTCTGCTCAATATTCCCTATGTGATTTTTCAGGGCATTTACTCTACGAAACGGAGAAAAAAGATTAAAACCTGGGCAGGATTTTATCTCAACCGGATGGCGCTGTGCCAGGCGGTCTGTATATTTTCCAACAAGAGACCTGATTATAAAAATCTGCAAAGACTCGTTCCCGCAGACCGACTGATGTACATCGCTCCGGGTCTACACCCCAGCGAATTTACCTTTGATGCTGAAGCCAGGAAAAAAATTCGGTTGGAACTGCATGCGGATAACAGACTGGTTGTTATGACGGCAGCCATGTTCCGTCCGGGAGTAAAAACCAGAGGCGTTCTCCAAGTCATCGAAAGTTGCGGCCGATTGGTTGCCAAGGGTTACGACCCTTTGCTTCTCATCGCCGGCGATGGCATTGAAAAAGAAAAGATCATCCAGGCGGCAACCGATGCCTTGGGCGAGAGCGCCGTACTGCTGGGTAGATTGTCCCGTGGGGCGATGAAAGATTATTATAGCGGTGCCGATATCTTCGCTTTTCCCGGAATTGAAGAATCACTAGGGATGGTATTTCTCGAGGCTCAGGCCTGCGGTCTTCCAGTGGTTGCCTGCAGTGATTGGGGCGCCAGTGAAGCGGTTGTCGATGGAGAGACCGGTCTGCTCTCCAGGGCTGCCGAAAAACACATTTTTGATCATCATCTTGAGCAACTTGCAGGCGATGAAGATCTGCGCCGGAGGATGGGCAAAGCCGCTGCCCATCATGTACGGCAGATCCATGATATCGAGAGAAACTATGCGGTAATGCTGCACCATCTGCAGGAAATAGCCGCAAAAAATCATGGACGGGAAATAGTTGACCTGAAGTGAAATCTGTAATACTACTGTATTTGTAAGTTGGGAAGTATACTCAGTAATTACGGCCGGGCCTTGAGTAATCGCTCAGGGTTCTCAGTTTCTTTACTCCTAAGCAAAGAGGTGAGAGGATGAAAATCGCGATTAATTTGAATCTTGTTGAATTTACCCCTGAAAATGAGCAGGAAGAAAAAGATCTCGACGAGGTGTGGAAAGTTGTTGTCGATTGTGTCAGGGCCAATCAGAAACTGGTACCGGTCGGAGAGTATGTACCGGGTAAAAGTGAGTTTGCCCGCTTCGCCATCGAGGATTAAGCGAAAAACGCTGAAATGATAAGCTAATTATAAATTTCTAGTTTTAGAGTTCATGAAAAGGATGTGGGATGCTCCCACATCCTTTTCTTTTTTCCCCTCCTGCAAAGAACCCAGCTCTGCTTCTGTCTCTTTCTTTTTTTACTCCGCAATTGATATTTCTTGATCTGCTGTTCTCAGAGAATATTAGCAGCCATTCTATATATTTATTTCCGATGATCCGCTATTTATCTCCGGCAGTTAACCAGTACCAAATTGCCTATTTCACAAATTTGTTAATTTTCTGTTATTGAAAATTTGCAATTTAGCCGAGAAAGGCCATAGAATACTTTTGTTTCAAGTCGTCCTGGCAGCAATTCTGGATGCTCCGGGAAAATTTAAGAATAATTATCCTTCTACCAGCAGAGGTATGTATATGCTCCGCAAGTTCAGAAATATGAAATTTACCACGAAGCTTCTGGTATCGATGATCTCCGTGGTGATCGTTTCTATTCTCATTATGTCCGGAAATGCCATCCGCATGTCTAATCAAGGCTTGTATGCCCTGGGTGAGGGTGCCCTGGTGAATATTCACCAGGGTTTATATAACTCGCTGGTAGCAATTGATGAGAATGTTCGCAATAAGCTTAATGGCGATCTTCTTTTGCTGGAGCGGAAGATTTTATCGAACGGTGGTATTTTTCTCGATGATTTTCAGGAGATTGAAACCACCATGATCAATCAGATCACCAAGCAAGCGGAAACCAAAACCATTCCGAAACTCCAGGCGGGCATTCTCTACCTCAATGATGACACCGATATCGTCGATGAAATTCAGGAAATAACCGGAGCTACCGCTACAGTATTCCAACTGGTCGACGACAAATTGCTGCGCATCTCTACAAACGTACGTAAAACCGATGGTGAGCGGGCCATTGGCACCTATATCCCCTCGAACAGTCCGGTTTATCAAACCATTATGAATGGTGAGATTTTTAGGGGCAAGGCTTATGTGGTCAACGACTGGTATCTCACCGCCTATAAACCACTGAAAAACAGTGATGGCGATATTGTCGGGGCAATTTATGTGGGCCAACTGATGATTTCTGATCAGGTGCGTAAGCTGGTTTCCGAGACCAAAATCGGGCCCGGCTATTTCTTCGTTTATACCGATGAGGGATCAGTGCTTATTCATCCGAGTCTCACTCCCGAAGATAATCTTTTCGAGATCGTGCCAGTCTTTAAGGAGCCGGATGGGCTTGTGCGCTATCCCTGGAAAGGTGAGGACAAAGTTACCTATAAAAAACGCATCGATGATTGGGGTGTCTCTCTGGCGGTCGGGCTGAACAGGGTCGATATTGTCGACGGATTAGATGCAAAGATGCTGCGCAACAACCTCCTCGTCGGTCTGCTGGTTGTCGCGGCCGGCGTTCTGGTCACCATTTTTCTGGTGAGCTCCATCAACAATCCGCTCAAGGAACTGGCGGAAAAGGCCATCAAAGTGGGGGATGGTGACTACACCATCAACTTCTCCTCCCAGGTGGATGATGCCATCGGCCAACTCACCAACTCGCTGGGGGTGATGGTGGCCAAGGGCAAAGAGATGCTCGAGGATATCATCAAATCCTCTCAATCATTGTCTGCAGCATCTACGGAGCTGGCCACGATTTCAGATCAGATGGTCGGTAACGCCGAATCAACCACCGAAATCGCCGATGATGCCTCGAAAAACGCCCAAGAGGTCTCCGACAACATGGCTTCCGTTTCGGCGGCAATGGAGCAGTCGACGGTCAACCTCGATATGATCGCTTCCGGTTCTGAGGAGATGGGCAACACCATCAAGGAGATTGCA
Source organism: Desulfocapsaceae bacterium (assembly GCA_030065655.1). Classification (GTDB taxonomy): domain Bacteria; phylum Desulfobacterota; class Desulfobulbia; order Desulfobulbales; family Desulfocapsaceae; genus Desulfopila_A. The sequence continues at coordinate 3,058 of JASJDT010000017.1, forward strand.
GAAAACAGTGCTCGGGCCCGTCAGACAACGGAGCAGGCAGTTGTCAGTGCCGACAAATCTCACGAAAGCATCATCGGGTTAGGTGAAGCGGCCAAAGCGATTGGCTCTATTACCGAGACAATTACCGAAATTTCCGAGCAAACCAACCTTCTTGCTCTCAACGCCACCATAGAGGCGGCTCGAGCAGGCGAAGCCGGTAAGGGCTTTGCCGTTGTTGCCAACGAGATCAAAGACCTGGCCCAGGGTACGGCAGAGGCTACGGGGAAAATCAAAGAGGCAATCGAGGGCATTCAGAACAAAACCTCGGTAACTGTCAAGGAAATTGAGGAAATCAGTGGTATTATTACCAGCATTGATGAAATCGTGAATGGCATTGTTACAGCAGTGGAAGAACAATCCATCACCACTAACGAGATCGTTAATAATGTCAGCCAGGCTTCTCAAGGAATTGGTGAAATCAATGAAAATGTGGCCAACAGCAACCAGATGACCTCGGAGATGAGCGAGGGTGTCGGCCAGGTAAAAGAACGGTCTTTGGAGGTCAAGCAGAGTAGTCAGCATGTACGTACTTCTGCAGATGAGCTTTCATCTCTTGCTGAGCGATTAACGAAGTTGGTGGCACAGTTCAAGATCTAAAAGCCATTTGTGAAATTGTCGGGAGCAGGGGGGAAGTGATAAAGCAAAGCCTGCTTCGGCAGAAGGGGAAGGATGATTCATCCTTCCCCTTTCTTGTTTTTGACAGATTGTCAGAAGTTAGGCGTTGGCTGTCTAAGAGGGATAAGCATCTTGGAAGTAGTTTAGGATAACGGCCATAAAATAGGTCCCGCTTCCTTATTCCTTCGCGGCTACTAAGAAGAAAGGTGCTAAACTTTGAAGCGAATATTGAGGATATCGCCGTCAAGGACGATATAGTCCTTGCCTTCTAGGCCCATTTTCCCGGCTTTTTTTAAAGCCGTTTCACTGCCATGTTCCATGAGTTCGTCGTATTTCATAACCTCGGCCCGGATAAATCCCCGCTGCAGATCGGAGTGAATAACTCCGGCGGCAACCGGAGCAGGGGAGTTTCGACGCACCAGCCATTGGCGCACTTCATCTTCTCCTACCGTGAAAAAGGATATCAAACCCAGTGCCTTAAGGCATAACCTGGTAAGCATCCCCAGCGCTGGTTCGGCAATTTCCAAATCGTCAAGGAAGTCCTGGCGTTCCTCCTCAGATTCGAGTAGGGCGATTTCCGATTCAACCTGAGCAGAGACAATCATTGCTTCCATTTTCGCGGTGGTACATTTCTCCTCAACTTTGGTGAGAAGTTCGCTTTCTCCCAATTCCTCCTCAGCTACATTGAAGGCCAGGATCATCTCTTTTTTAGTTATGAAGGGATAGCTTCTGATAAGCATTTCTTCATCTTCACTCATCTCTAACAGACGCAGAGGCTTCTCTTCTTCGAGGTGAGCGAGAATCTTCTTGAGAAGGGCGAGTTCCTTCTCCTGTTGCTCATCTTTCTTCTTTTTCATGGCCAACTCAATACGTTCAATACGTTTTTCCACGAAAATCTGATCATGCATGAGCAACTCGGAGTCGACCATCTCCATATCCCGCAACGGGTCGACCGAGCCGTCGGCATGATAGACTGCCTCATCTTCAAAGGCACGAATTACATGACAGATCGCATCGACATCGGCGATGTCCTTGAAAATTGAACCCTTGGCAATATTTTCCTTCTCGAGCTTGGGGAGTAGCACGAGTTCGATTTTGGCTCGAACCGCGCTTTTGGGAGAGTAGAGTTTAACCAGTTGTTCAAACCTGTCGTCCTGTACTTCACCATTGCCGGGAAGCGGTTTGGCAGGCCCGGATTGTTCACGCAGAATATTGCCGGTAAGGGTTTGGAAGAGCGTTTTTTTACCTGTCTGGGGCAGGCCGATTATCCCGATTTTCATATGATTCCTCTATATTATTTGGCCCTAATGAGTGGCCGGAAAGCGGCGGTGTGTTAAGATGCCGGGCGTGTATTCATCTTCGCGGTAATGCAAGTGATGTGTTTATATTGGTTCTCAGCGGAAAAATCAAGTCGAACTCAGGGGGTTGGGGAAATAGGCGGACAATTATGCGGAAATCATCTCTTAAGGCTTATCAGGACAAGCTGAAGACAGGACGGGGCGATTTTCTTGAATGATGTTAATTCGTAGTTACATTGCCTACCATGTGAGCCGCTTGCAAAACTATATTTTCACCCAAACTCTTTGTTGTGCTCAAAATTTTATCCGTCGGTAAGCGAGTGTAGTGAGACTCCGAGATATGCTTTATATGCCTGTGGTAAAATTTTTCGAATGCCTCGATTTTGAACAAAAATCTTACTTTTGCAAGGGGCTCATGTGATTGCTGTTTTGAAGGTAATTGTTCAACCAATTGTTAAGGAGAAATAAATGGACCATAAAGCGCCATTAGACAAAGATAAGATCGATCCAGAACGGATGAAAATACTGCGCAATCTGCCAGTGGAAGTCAAAGCGCAGCTCACCGGGGAAGAGGCGCAGGCTTTTCTCTACGGCGAGCCTCTTCCCGAAAGCCTGGTCGAGAAGCTCAAGGACTTTATTGTCATCGATAATAATTGACATGGCGCAGCAAGCGTTATAACGCTGTTGCACCATGTTGAGAGCTCTAACTCCACAAGCGGGACTCTTTTCAGTATCCCTTTGAGGGGTGGAAGTGCCTTGGAGATAGTTCCAAGGTAGCCATTATTTACACGTCCCGTTTTCAAGTTTTTATAACAGAAATGAATTTCTAAGGCACTAAATAGGCGGGGCGATGGTCACGATTATCCGCATATCAGTTGTTGCCCGAACGCCATGAGGTTCCCGAATTTCTGAGATCAGCAGATCACCGGTTTTTGCCGGGATGGCATCGTCATCCTCACCGAGGAAAAATCCTTCTCCTTCAAACACCAGAATTGACAGCTGGCCATCAAGGTCATGCGAGTGTACCGGAAAGGTAGCACCGGCAGCCAGGTTGAAATTGATAATTTTAAAGTGAGGCGAATCTTCCACCAGGAAGAAGCGGGTCATTTGGCCTTCGCTGAATTCTCTGGTTGTGTCCAGATCAATTTTCTTCATAGCAGCTCCTTTTTCTGGTAAGTGTGAATACTACCCTTAATCGTATCTCCTTCTAAGTAAACCAGCAAAGAAGTAACTCGGCCTTGACCCTGGTCAAAAAAGTGTTTTTTTACATTTCCTCGACCAATTCTTCAAGTTTGCCAAAAAAAGCTTCACTGTTGCGCCGGTAATCGAGCGCACGCACATCTTCCAGTTTTTCAAGCTGTTTGATCACTTGCTCCAGCTTGTTTTTTTCCTTGACCAGCAGCCACATTTTCGAGGTATTACCACCAGTCATGGGAAAACAGAGAATTTTTTCTAGATTATAGGCCCTGCGAGAGAACAATCCACAGATGTGCGACATTGCTCCCGGATGATTATTGACGGTGAGCTCGATTAAGATGCCTTCTGTTGCCTTTTCCATTGTTTTCCTCGCTTAATTTTTAATAGATGTCATAAAACCGCCAATCATGGCTTTATTCGCAGCACCGGGGGGAACCATGGGATATACTTCTTCATCCTTGTCGATCGGAACATTGATGAGACAGGGTCCTGGGGCGTCAAGCGCATCGCCAAGCAGCTCACCGGCCAGCGGTGAATATTTGAAGTCCACGGATTTCATGCCAAAACCCCTGGCAATGGTGGCGAAGTCGATATCGATGGTAAAGTCGCAGGCAAAGTGAGCGTTGTCATAGAAAAGTCCCTGCTGTTGCCGGACTAAGCCCAACGAGTTGTTGTTCAAGACGATGATTTTGATGTTGAGGTTTTGCTCGACCACAGTGGCCAACTCCTGAATGTTCATCTGCAAGCTGCCGTCACCGCTGAAACAGACCACCTGTCTGTCCGGATGAGCAAGCGCCGCCCCGATGGCAGCAGGCAGTCCGAAACCCATGGTGCCCAGCCCCCCTGAAGTAAGAAACTGGCGCGGTCTGGAAAAGGGGTACACCTGTGCCGTCCACATCTGATGCTTACCGACATCGGTGCAGACTATGGCCTCTTCACCCACGAGTTGGGCAACCTTGCGAATGAGACCATAGGGTTTTTGCGGTACCAGCGACTCGGGAATAGTAAGAGGATATTGCTGCTGCAACTGAGCGATCCGCTGGCGCCAATCGTGACGTTCCTGTTCGTTGACGAAGGGTAAAAGCTCGGCAAGACAGCTTTTCATGTCACCGACCAGAGCGATGTTGGCCCTTTTGAGTTTGTGAACTTCACTGGGGTCGATGTCGATGTGGATAACATCGGCATTCGGACAGAATTCGGATATCTTGCCGGTTGCCCGATCGTCGAAGCGGACGCCCGCAGCGATAAGCAGATCGCATTCTTCAAGAGCCATGTTGGTTGAACGGGCGGCATGCATGCCGAGCATGCCCAGGGCGTTGGGATGATTGGAGGCAATGGCGCCAAGTCCCATCAGGGTCATGGTTGCCGGCAGGCTGTTTTTTTCAACAAGTTTGCGGGCGAGATCGCTGGCGCCGCTGTTGATGGTGCCGCCGCCCAGATAGAGTATGGGCTTCTTTGCCGTATTGATCATTGCCGCCGCCTGTTTGACAAGATCGCTGGCACAGGAGAGGGCCGGTTCAATAGGCAAAATTTCAGGCAATCTTTCAATTTTCATCTCTTGCAACTGGATATCCTTGGGTACATCGATCAATACGGGGCCCGGTCTCCCCCTGGTGGCGATGGCGAAGGCCCGGCACAATAATTCTGGGATCTCATCAGCGTTGCGGATGAGAAAGTTATGTTTGGTTACCGGAATGGACATGCCGTAAGTGTCCACCTCCTGGAAAGCATCAGTGCCGATAAGGGCTCTTGGAACCTGACCGGTGATACAGATCAGCGGTACGGAATCGAGGTAGGCATCGGCGATGGCGGTGAGGACGTTGGTGGCTCCGGGACCAGAGGTGGCGAAACAAACTCCCGGTTTACCGGTTGAACGGGACATACCCTGAGCTATGAACCCGGCACCCTGTTCATGTCTGCTGAGCACATGTCTGATCCGTGTTGAGCGCTGCAAAGCAGCATAGAGCGGTAGATTGGCTCCGCCTGGAATGCCGGCAATTGTTGTAACGCCGTGCTGTTCAAGTATTCTGATGATCAATTCTGCCCCGTTCATCGTCTCCATTGTTACTCTCCTCTGTTTCTGGTTATGGTTGATTAAGATTTGATATGGCAAAAAAAAACCCCCTTCCGGCAGCGCCGGAAGGGGGTTAACTAATTGGTGTAATTATTTATTCCCTACGTTGGCGCTCCGCTCCATTGCGTCTCCACGACGACGACAGCAACTAGCGCCAGGCTGCTAATAAGGTTGATTGGTCGTGTAGTTAGAATATTCAGCATCGTGGTATAATAGGGTTTACTGATAAATAATAATGTGCTTTTTTCTATATGAGAATCGTAACTAACAGAAATTGCCAGCAGGGTCAACACTATTTTTAAGTTTTGGTTTATTAATGGTTTTTTAGAAGACCTGTATTGAGAAGAACTTCAAGTAGCGTTTATTACCTTTTAATGTAAGCCGTCTGTCAGCCACCCATGGCGTTATAGCGACTCCAGTATTGCGGCTCCAACGTTGCGGAATTGGCGGTCTGCATGCCTGTATAGTCTAAAGTGAACCAGACCTAGCGGAGAAGAGAAGAATGTCAATTGATTCATTTACCATGAGCCCCTTGCCTGCAATACTCTTTGGTGCCGGCAAGGCCCAGATGTTACCGCAAACTTTGGCCGACTATGGGCGCTTGGTATTGCTGCTGGTTGGAGAGAGATCATTGCAGACGAATCCAGTTTGGCCGAAGCTTCAGGAAAGCATGGAGGATCTAGGCCTTGAAGTTCATATAGAAAAGATCACCGGGGAACCGTCCCCCAAGTTGGTGGATGCCATTGTCGAAGATTATCGACAGCATGATGTTGCGGTTGTTGCTGCCATTGGCGGCGGAGCTGTGCTCGACGGCGGCAAGGCGATTGCCGCCATGCTCACCATGGAAGGCAGTATCATTGAATATCTGGAAGGAGTTGGCAGCAGGGAGCCTGCAGGGACCAAAGTGCCATTTGTCGCTGTGCCGACAACCGCTGGAACCGGCAGTGAATTGACTTGTAATAGCGTCATCTCAGCGGTGAGCCGTGAAGGTTTTAAAAAGTCATTACGGCATGAAAACTTTATGCCCGATGCAGCCATTATAGATCCGGTCCTTACTGCCAACTGTCCTGATAAGGTAAGTGCTTTTTGCTCCATGGATGGGTTTAGTCAGTTAGTTGAAGCGTATCTTTCCAGTAAAGCTACCCCCATGACGGACGATCTGGCCCTGGGAGCTATAAGCCGGCTAGGCCGGCTGAACGGACCGCTCACGAGGATATGCCAGGGTAAGGCGGATCTCGCTGACCGGACGGCCATGTCCTATGGTGCGGCAATTTCAGGAATCTGCCTTGCCAATGCAGGGCTTGGCATCATTCACGGGTTTGCTTCGGTTCTTGGTGGCCTTTTTCCCATACCCCATGGTGCAGTCTGCGCCACGCTCCTAGCTGTCTGCAACAGGGTGACCCTGACCAAGCTGCAAAAAGAGCAAAGCGACTCAGTCGCTTTACAAAAATATGCCAGGCTCGGTAGAATATTTAGCAACAGAGAAAAAGCCAGCGACCGCTTTTACCAGGAGAGCTTTATCGAGATGCTGATCGAACTCACCGAACTCGTACAGCCGGCACCGTTGAGCAGCTATGGCATAACATTCTCGGATCTTGAGACCATCGCCGTGCAGAGTGGTTGTAAGAACAATCCCATAGAATTAGACGTGGGTGAACGCAAAGAGATACTCAAAGAATTGCTTTAATAGAAAAATCCTTCTAGGTTAAGCAAGCCCTCTACTCCGTGGATCCTGGAAAAAACGACCTGGAAGCGGCTGGTCAGCGAAAGCCGGTCTCCACCATCAGCTGAATGTAGCTGCTATGTCACGACCAAACTGTCGGGCTTTGTCGAGCTCCTCGGGGGTGTTGCTGAGCGCCTTTTTTTCATCCACACTCCTGACCACGAATTTACCGCCATATTCAACATCGACGGTATCGAAATAGGATTTGGCAATGAGTTCGCAGGCATCGAAAACCTTTGGTCCTTTGGTGGCAGCGGTTGCCAGCAGATAACCTTTTCGCTGGTCTTCCTGTCTGACCCGTTGTTTGAGAAGATACTTTCTGCTCCAGCGGGCTTGGAAACGGTCGATGAAGATTTTCATCTGGGCACTTGGTCCGTAAAAATATACCGGGGTAACCAGAAAGATTATATCGGCTTTATCAGCTTTCTCGTAGAGTTCGATCATATCGTCTTTGATGACGCACATTCCCGTTTTTTCACATCCTCCACAGCCTTTGCAGGGATGATAATCTTGCAGACCATGCAGATAGACCGAGTCAACACTACATTGCATAGCCTCTTTGATACCCTCAATCACGGTATTTACCAGAGTCTCACTGTTACCCTTTTTGCGTGGACTGCCAAGTACGACAAGAATGTTCATATTTTCTCCTCGTCAATCAGAATGTTCTATGCTGTGCCGAATGGTGACAATTTTTTGGTGTTGTCAAAATTATACTTGTAGTTTCTTCGGCTTACTTACTTGTATTGCTGGCTTTGGCGGCTGCCTCCAGCGCTGCAGCGATTTTATCAATGCCTGACAATTATTACGGCACCGGTTGGTTTTTGCTGGCTTTTCAAACTGGCCAATTTTATATTAGTTCTGTTGATGCGTAATATTAGAATTTTAGAAGCTGACAGAGCACTTTGATCATTGTACCGGTAAAGGCTGATAAGTTAAAGAAACTTTATCAAAAATCGATGCTTAGTTATGGGGGTACAGTAACCTCGGGATATTTTTTCCAGGTAATGCTACAATGTAGGAGCTGAAAGTGGTTGCTATATTCGCGACTTTATGCTCCTCTGGCTCTGTTATAGTAGTAATGGTAAGATCGTTAGAGGAAGTGACTGGTGTAATTTATTAGTGGAGGAGAAAATGTTTAAAATCGTGAGGCGCGAAGAGTTGTCTGAAGGTACCGTGGTTCTGAATGAAATTGAAGCTCCACAAATTGCCAAGAAAGCTCTTCCAGGTCAGTTTGTCATTCTCAAGTCCGGAGAGGATGGCGAGAGAATACCCTTGACTATGGCGGATACGGACAAAGAAAAAGGGACCATTACGATCATTTATATGGTTGTTGGTAAATCCACAGAGCTTTTCAAGACTCTTCAGGTCGGTGATGGCTATGAGGATGTCATCGGGCCGCTTGGCAAGCCAACCCATCTCGAAAAGGTGGGGAAAGTAGTCTGTGTAGGCGGGGGCACGGGAGTAGCCGTACTCCACCCGATTACTCGGGCGCTCAAGCAAATAGGCAATGATGTTACCTGCATTATCGGGGCACGCAACAAAGGGCTGCTCATGCTTGAAGATCAAATGCGGGAGGCCTCGCATGATTTGCGAATCTGTACCGACGACGGCTCCTACGGTCACCACGGTTTCGTTACCGATGTGCTGGCCGATGTGCTGGCCGGCGGCGATATCAAAGAGGTTGTTGCCATTGGTCCGGTACCGATGATGAAAGCGGTGTCAAATATGACCAGGGAATACAATGTGCCAACCTTGGTGAGCTTGAATCCCATCATGGTGGATGGCACGGGAATGTGCGGTGGTTGTCGGGTTTCAGTCGGAGGAGAGACCAAATTTGCTTGTGTGGACGGACCCGAGTTTGACGGCCACCTTGTTGATTTTGATGAACTGAATCTCAGGCTGCGCGCCTATCTCGACGATGAAAAAAATTGCCACAGAGACTTTTGCACGATTCGTGATGCGCAGTAGCGGTTTCCTGAAATAACCTGGTGTCGAATTAAGCGGATACCACCACTATATAGACAAGATAGTTGCGAGTAATTTCTACGGAGGAAAAAATGGCTGAGCAAGGAGCAAAGAAGCAGAAAAACCCCAGAGTTGCCATGCCCGAGCAGGAACCCAAGGTAAGGGCCAGGAATTTTCTCGAGGTCCCTACAGGATATACTGTCAAAATGGCCCAGGAAGAGGCTGTCCGTTGCCTGCAGTGCAAGAAACCCGGATGTGTTGATGGTTGTCCGGTTGGGGTTGATATTCCCGGTTTTATAGATTTAATAGCCCAGGGCGATATGACCGGGGCTATTCGCAACCTGTGGGCAAAAAATGCTCTCCCCGCTGTTTGCGGACGCGTCTGTCCCCAGGAAATTCAGTGCGAGGGCAAATGTATCGTCGGTAAGAAGGGTGAGCCTGTGGCAATCGGCAACCTTGAACGTTTTGCTGCTGATTATGAAAGGGAATTCGGTACAGGTGAACTTCCTCCGGTGGAACCAGCAACAGGTAAGAAAGTAGCTGTTGTCGGTTCCGGACCGTCAGGACTCACTGTTGCCGGTGATCTGATCCTCAAAGGTCATGATGTCACTATTCTTGAAGCCTTTCACAAGCCAGGTGGCGTTTTGGTTTATGGTATTCCTGAGTTCAGACTGCCCAAGGAAATCGTGGCTCAGGAGGTGGACTTTCTCAGTAGACTGGGGGCAAAGGTTGAGTGCAACGTCGTTGTCGGCCGCACGGTTTCCATCGACGAACTCTTCGAGCAGGGCTATGATGCCGTCTATGTTGGAGTTGGCGCCGGCCTGCCTCGTTTCATGAATATTCCGGGAGAAAATTATGTAGGTATTCTTTCTGCCAATGAGTACCTGACCCGTGCGAATCTGATGAAGGCATATAAATTTCCGGATGTGGATACGCCGATTCCCATGGGTAAGAACGTGGTGGTTCTCGGTGCCGGAAACGTTGCCATGGATTCTGCCAGAACGGCAATGCGGCTCGGTGCCGAAAGCGTGAAAATAGTTTATCGCCGTTCTCGGGAAGAGATGCCTGCCAGAATCGCCGAAATCCATCACGCCGAGGAAGAGGGCATCGAACTCTTCCTGCTGACCAATCCTACCCGCTATCTGGGTAATGAGGACGGACGTCTCACCGGCATGGAATGTCTGAAAATGGAACTTGGTGAACCTGACGATTCCGGGCGTCGGCGGCCGGTAGCAGTAGAAGGATCAGAATTTGAGCTAGAATGCGATTTGTGTATTGTCGCCGTTGGTTCCGGAGCAAATCCATTACTTACCAGTGAAACACCTGACATGGCCTTGAATAAATGGGGCAATGTCGTTGCCGATCTGAAAACCGGGAAAACCACTAAAAAAGGCGTGTGGGCCGGAGGTGATATCGTCACCGGGGCAGCCACCGTTATTCTGGCCATGGGGGCAGGCAGAGATGCGGCCAACTCCATCCACGATTATCTGACTCTGGGCTGGTAAGCCAACGGTCTGTAACCAATAAAAAAACCGGGCCATCGTTTAACGATGTGTCCGGTTTTTTGTATGTGGAGGACCGAAAGAAAAGACTTGAAGTAGGAATTCTCTGGAAGTAGGGGAAATCAACAGTCGCAGTCAAGCTTATGGCAGGCTATGCAATAGACGCGAAACCTGATTACCTCGGTAAAAAGATCCGTGCCGTTCTCTTCATCATATCGGCGGGCTTCACTCATGATTTTCTCATCACTTTCTCCTGCGTAGATAATGGAGATAAGATTGGTATTATCCAGTAGATATTGTGAACGTTCCTCGGCTGATAGTGTAGCCAGATAATCGTCCATGCAGAATCTTATTTTGTCCCTTTTTCTTCCCATCGCATTTCAGCCCATTTGTAGGTATTGACCGGTATATTCTGTCAGATGTTAGACGGAGCGGCTGGCCAATACAATTGTTTATTTCCCCTGTATATTGACTCTCATTCACCTTCATTCCTGCGAGGCGAGCGAGAACATTACACTATGACATTGGTCTCTTCAAGCTGAATTTAATTCTAACGCGGTCAAGATAAGGCTCATAACAGCGATGGCTGGAATGGTTTGGTTTGAAGAAGTGTTTGATAAATGCCAGATCGTGAATTTGCAATGATACGTTTTTTTGGTTTTGGATTTGTTTTCTCGAACAAGGCCCTGCAGAGGTTGAAAAAAGCAATAGATACAATGTCGCAGACAAATTAGCTACCAGGCGGTGATGCTTGAACTTTTAACCAAATATCTAATAACTTGAATGTACATAGCCTTACTATCTTCTTACAAAGGCAATATTGAGCCCTTAAAAACACCTTAAGGGATATGCCGGTTTTGTGCTGCCATTCAGACTCTGGAATTTTTATGCCGTTCTGGTAACATAGTGAAGGCCGTACCCTTTGGATCTTCCACTGATGTTGTCATTTATCGGTAAACATGATGAAGGAAGTTATCGAGTTGTGACTTACCGGCAATGTCTGACTGGGATAACGGGGTGGTCGTAAGATTTTAGTTTAAGATGGAGGAAATGAAATAATGCAGTTGCGGTCTAAAATAATACTTAGTGTTATCCTGGTTCTGGTTGCAAGCATGCCCCTGTTTTTTTTGATAATGGGACCTGGTGGAGAAGCCGTCAAAAGGAAGATTGTTTTTGGGAAGAAGGATGGATTAACAGCGATTATTGACTCAGCTTCTCTGAAAATACTCACTGCCAATAATGGCAACTCCTATTACATCTATCGCTCCAAGCCCACTGGTTTCGAGTATGATCTCGCCCGAAAGTTTGCTGAACACCTGGAAGTAGAGCTGGAGATAATAACCCCTGGCTGGAATGAGTTGATTCCGTCTCTAAAGGAGGGTGAGGGCGATATCATTGCTGCCGGTATGACCATCACTGAGCAGAGGGAGGAAGAGGTTGCCTTTTCTTCTCCGTATATGACAGTTCAACAGAAGCTGATTCATCACAAACTGGTTCATGGACCAAAAGATATCGAGGACCTCAGCGCCAAGGAAATTCATGTCCGCCGAAATACATCATATCACCAGCGCCTTATGGAACTGCGGGAAAACGGGGTTGATATCACTATTGTTCTCCATGATGATATTCCCACCGAGGAATTGATCCGCCTTGTCCATGAGCGGGAAATACCATTTACCGTGGCCGACTCCAACATTGCTTTATTAAACAGAAGGTACTTTCCCGACATCCGCATCGGTATGGCTCTTGAGGAAGAGCAATTTCTGGGGTGGGCAGTAGCTCGTGAAAACCAGGAATTGCTGGCCAGAATTAATACCTTTTTGGAGGAAATGGAAGAACACGGAGGTCTGGGTAAAATCTATGAGAAGTATTACGGAGCAGTCGAGGTTTTTGATTATTTTGATTTGAAAAAATTCCATGAACGGATTGAAAGCCGTCTGCCCAAATATAAGGCTACCATCAAACAGGAGTCCCAAAAATTTGGTTTTGACTGGCGCCTGATCGCGGCTCAGGTCTATCAGGAATCGCATTTTAACCCAAAGGCCAGGAGTTATACTGGGGTCAAAGGACTCATGCAGGTTACCCTGGCAACTGCCAGAGAAATGGGTATTGATAACCGCCTTGATCCCCAGCAGAGTCTCAAGGCTGGTATCAGGTACCTCAATAAATTATATGAGCGTTTTGACGAGATTGAAGATAGAGAACAACGTCTTCTTTTTGCCATGGCCGGCTATAATATTGGTTATGGGCATATCCGCGATGCCCAGAAACTGGCAGTGGACGAAGGGCTTGATCCCAAGAGATGGTCGTCCATGAAGAAGGTTCTTCCTTATCTCATGCAACGTAAATATTATAAAAAAACAACCTACGGCTATGCTCGAGGCAGGGAAGCGCTGACCTATGTGGAACGTATTCGCACCTATTATGATATTCTAAAGCAGAAAGCAAAGTAATAGGAGCCTTGATCTGAGAAAAAATAGCAATTCTCCGACACACTCCTCAACATAATACCTATATCGTGCTTACATGGAACTGACACCGTTGCGGAAGGTGTGGGCGCGGTAGGTACCTAAAATCGTCACTCTCTTGGCAAAAAAGTTGAGTTCATCCAGGGCCAGCTGAAGGGAGCGGTCTTCGGTATGCCCTTCGACGTCGGCATAAAAACGGGCAACATTAAAATGTTTGTCGACGTAGCTTTCCAGCTTAACCATCTGGACGCAATTAGTGGCGAATCCTCCCAGAGCCTTATAGAGTGCTGCGGGAATATTCCGTACCTCAAAGGCAAAGCTGGTGATATAGTCATTGCCCATCTCATGGATTGGTACATCATTGTGGCGTGAGAAAACCAGGAAGCGAGTAGTGTTATGGGCGGCATCCTGGATATCGCGTTCGAGCACATCAAGTCCATAGATGTCTGCTGCAAGCTCAGACGCAATAGCTGACTGGCTTGGATCATTCCATTTCTTTATGTCAGAAGCTCCCTTGGCGGTATCAGCAACTACGTGGCTGGTCAGGCCAAGCTTTTCAATGATTTTCTTGCACTGGGGAATAGCGTGGACATGACTGTGGACGTCGGTTATCTGGTCAATCTTTGCACCTGGGATACCAAGCAGGCAATGTCGAATCTTTTGGAAAAATTCCCCGATGATAAAAAGATCACCACTGGGAATGAGATGATGGACGTCGGCAACCCGGCCGGCGAGGCTGTTGTCCACAGGAATCATTGCCAGGTCGGCCTTCCCTTCACGTACCGCCCGAAAGGCCGCGTCGAAGGAGACAGAAGGGACAGTCTGCAAATCAGGATAGGCAATCCGGCAGGCCAGATCCGAGTATGCGCCCGCCATCCCCTGGAAGGCAATCGATGTATATGTTCTTTTAGTCATCTTGTCGTAGTTGGTAATATAGGAGGTTGCATCCGGACAAGCAGCTATGGCCACATCCGATTCTGGTGCAGTATCCTACCCAGCAATAGCTGTTGAGGCAACAGCTTTCTCCGGTATTCCTTGAATAGACTGTGGACCTTATTGTTTTATGCATTGCCTGATTGCAGGTGGGCAAGAGGGTAACATGGATTACAGATGGCTTTTTGGTAATTCGTGACCATTATTATTAGGTATTGAGCATACCTGTTTTATGCAATAGTTTTAAAGAGGTCAATTCTTTACCATGTTCATTCGTGTATTACGTCTCATATGTCTTGTCATTTCACTTGTACTATTAACTGATGGTGGAGAAGAGGTTCTGGCCAGAGATGATACCCTGCGCTGTGGTAGCGATCTTATTAACCTGGGAGAGACCATGTTTGAGGTTCGCAGATCCTGTGGCGAGCCTTACTCAATCCGCGATGTTGGCGAAAAAAGACAATTTCGGGATTACAAGAAAAAAAGACGAGGAGTGGAGTTCGTGCTCTACCTCACCGAGTGGATATATGAGAGAAATGACGGTATATATGTGCTCACCTTCGAAGGAAGCCGACTGGTACGCAAGGAATTCATTTTTGATTGAGAGGGGAAGCTGAACTGATGAGCTGACGGGAAAGGAAGGAAAATTATCTAGTCACTAGCTGATGCCAGCCATCATCTGGCCGATTTGGTCCACTTTTTCCTGGTTGCTTCTGGCAAACGTATCAACGATCCTACCCCCATACATGACGGCCAGTCGATCACAGACGGCCAATGCTTCAGTGAGATCTCCAGTCACCAGAAGAATTCCCGCCTCTTCGCGAGCCTTGAGGAGAAGTTTCCAGATATCCTCCATGGCGGCGATGTCAAGTCCCTGGGTTGGTTGTTCAGCCACGATAAGATGAGGTTGACGGTAAAATTCCCGGGAGAGTACCATCTTCTGGAGGTTTCCTCCAGAAAGCTGCCAGGCAAAGGCGTCAAGATCTGGAGGTCGGATATCAAATTCATGAAGAAGTTTTTCCGCCTTTTGCCGAGCATCCTGGCGTTGCAGCCAAGGACCGCTGCTAAAGCCGTCTCTGGTGGTGAGCAGAAAATTATCAAGAAGAGTGAGACCGCGACAGGTGGCCAGTCCCTGCCGGTCTTCCGGGATATAGCTTAAACCGTTTTTCCATTTTCTACTGGCAAAGAAATCCTGCCAATCTTTACCTAGTAGTTGGACTTCGCCCTGTTGAGGTTGCTGCAGGCCGCAAACCACTTCGACAAGCGGCTTTTGACCATTGCCGGCAACTCCGACAATGCCGAGGATCTCTCCCTGTCTGACGATAAGGGAGGCGTCCTGGAGGTGTTGATGACTCAAATTTTCTACCTTGAGCACCATCTGCCTAGGCTCCATGGGTATGCGGTCAACCTTGAGGAGCACCTCCCTGCCCACCATTCGCTCGGCCAGCTCGGCTGTGGAAGAGACACTTTTTTTGGGCATGGAGTCGACCACGGCACCTCTGCGCAATACGGCAATATCGTCGGCAATGGTCATTACCTCTTCGAGTTTATGACTAATGAAGACAATAGCTTTTCCCTGATCGGCCATGCTCCGCATGGTGGCGAATAATGCCTTGGCCTCTTCCGGGGTGAGTACCGCCGTCGGCTCATCGAAGATGAGAATGTTGCTGCGACGGTGCAGCAATTTGAGAATCTCAACCTGCTGCTTTTCTCCCATGGACAGATCGGCGATGTATTTCGCCGGACTCATCTGCATGCCGTACTGTCTGCTCAGCGAAATGACTTCCTCCTCCATCGCCTTCTTGTCGAGGAGAAAGCTTCCTGCTTTGCCGAGGAAAACATTTTCCATCACCGTCATGGCATCAACCAATTGGAAATGTTGGTAAACCATGCCGATTCCGGTGCTAATAGCCTTGTCCGTTGAGCTGAGCTCCATATTTTCGCCATCGATGGCGATGGTGCCGGAATCCGGTTGTAGTTGCCCGGCTAGTATGGACATCAAGGTGGATTTACCTGCTCCGTTTTCGCCGAGAAGGGCAAGAATACGACCTTTATGAATATCGAGCGAGATATCCTGGTTGGCCTTTACTTTGCCAAATGATTTACTGATATGCTGGAGTCGTACTGCAGGCGTCGTCATGAGTGTGTTATCGGCTTCCTGCTATGGGCTGGACGAACTGTGATTCGGTGTCCCAGGGAAAAAGAATCCAGGTATCCTGGCTGACTTCAGTTATGAAGGTGTCCACCAAAGGCCTGCCTGCCGGTTTGGCGTAAACCGTAGCAAAGTGGGCCTTGGGAATCATTTCCCTGACCAGGCGGGCGGTACGGCCGGTGTCAACCAGATCGTCGACTAACAACCAGCCTTCACCATTGCCTGAAAACTTTTTGAGTACCTCGGCTTCTCCCTTTTTATCCTGCCAGTCGTAGCTTGAGACACAAATGGTATCGACAACATGAAGGTTCAACTCCCTGGCGATGATGGCAGAAGGTACAAGTCCGCCTCTAGTGATGGCAATGAGTCCCTTGAAGTAATGATCGCTGAGCAATCGCCAGGCAAGGGCCTTGGAGTCCCGGTGCAGCTGGTCCCAGGAGATGGGATAGGTTCGTTGGTAGGGTGATGTGTCGGTCATGGTTCACCTCGTAGTCTTAGTTTCAGTATTACTCGGTAGGTTTCATGTTTACGCCGAGGGCTGCGGGTGCCGCTGATTTGCCGCTTTTCCAGGAAGAAAAAACCAGAACAATGATGGTCAGCAGATAGGGCAGCATGAGCAGCAGGGATGACGGCAGCTGGGTTCCTGCTGCTTGCAGGCGGAGCTGCAGGGACATGATTCCTCCGAACAGATAGGCGCCAAATACCGCTCTACCTGGTCGCCAGAAGGCAAAAATAACCAGGGCAACGGCAATCCAGCCTCGCCCTGCGGTCATATTGTTGGTCCAGAGATGGGTATAGGCCAAGGAGAGGTAGGCGCCACCCAGTCCCATGAAAAAACCGCCACCAAGGATTGCCCCCCACCTGTATAAACTGACACTCAGTCCTCCAGCTCTGGCAGCAGAGGGATTTTCGCCAACCGCCCTTACCCCGAGCCCATGTCTGGTTGAAAAGAGATAGAACCAAATCAGGACGGGAATGAAGTAGGTAAGGTATACCAGCGGATCCTGGTTAAACAGAATGGGACCGAGGCCCGGAATATCAACAAGGTAGGGGATGGCATAGGGGGAAAATCCAGGTGCGGACTGGCCGACATAGGATGTTCCCAGATAGTTGGCAAAACCGGTTCCCAGGATGGTCAAAGCGAGACCGGAAACCACCTGGTTGCCCTGAAACAACAGGCAGACGATACCGTGAATGGAGGCGGCGGCACAACCGGCAAAACCTGCCAGGACAAAGGCCAGGACTGGATTACCGGTAAATTTTGCAGCAATAAAGCCGGCTAAAGCGCCAACGATCATGATTCCTTCAACACCGAGGTTGAGAACCCCTGATTTTTCCGTGATGATCTCACCAAGGGTTGCATAAAGTATGGGTGTGCCCGATTGAACGGTGGCTGCCAGCAGCGGTATGATGAGCTCAAAAGTCATTTTTTCTGGGCAAAAGAGAATCGATAAGAGATAAAGAAGCCACCGGCCAGTACAGTGAGAAGGATAAAGCCTTCCATAATGCCGCCAAAGGCTGCGGGAACCTGCAAGTCGAGCTGAAGATTTTCCACGCCAACCCGCAGGCCAGCCAACAGAAATGAGGCAATTCCAATATAGAACGGATTGAGGCTGGCCAGCCAGGCCACCACGATGGCGGTGTAACCATAGCCGACCATGATACTGGGTTGCAATCGATTGACCGTGGCCGAAGCTTCGATAAAACCGGCCCAACCGGCCAGAGCGCCGCTCAGCACCATCACCAGAAATACCTGCTTGTTGTAGGGTAGACCAGCGTACCTGGCCGCTTTGACATTGTCACCGCTGGCTTTTAGTTCATAGCCTGTTTTAGTGTACCCAAAAAATATCCAGACAATGAGAGCCAGAATGACGCAGTGGGCAAGGCCCCAGTTGACGCTGGTTGAACCGATCTTACCGACGATGGCTGCCTCGCTGAACTCCGGTGTCATGGGAAAGCCGAAGCTGGTCGGATCCTTCCAGATGCCATATACCAGATAGTCGAGAATAAGGATGGCGATATAGTTCATCATCAGCGAGACGATGATCTCATTGGTCTGCATTTTCTGCCGCAGAACTGCCGGAATGAGCCCCCAGAGGCCACCAGCAACAGTTGCCATAGCAATCATTGCCGGCAGTAAAAGCCAAGCGGGCTGGTCGGGAAACGACAGAGCAATCCAGGTTGCTCCGAGAGCACCCAGACAAAACTGCCCTTCAGCTCCAATATTCCAGATCTGCAGCCGAAAAGCGATGGCGACTCCGAGTGAACAGAGAAAGATTGGAATAGCCTTAATGAGACAATCTTCGATAGCCCAGCGTGACCCAAACGCTCCCTTGAAGAGAACAATAATACCTTCTTGAGGTGGAGTTCCACGAAGAGCGAGCAGCATGGCACTGAAAAAAAGCGCCAGGGCCACCGCTCCAAATATGACAAGACAGGACCGCCAACCAAGGGGGTCCTGTCTTTTTATGATACGCAGATGCAGCATAGAGGTCTACGAAGTGTGTTATTCGGTAGTGCCGATAACACCTTCGACAAACCAGGTCATGCCAAGCAGAGTTTTATCATCGGCTGCAACTCCATCAGCAATCATGACCTTGCCATCCTGATTTTTAATAGGACCGACAAAAACATCGGTTTTACCAGCAATGATTTCCGCCTTTTTGGCTTCTACCATTTTTTGTATTTCCGCAGGCACCATATCTGCAAAAGGAGCAAGATCAACAATTCCAGTTTCCATACCGGGCCAGGCAGCTTCAGCCTTCCAGGTGCCATCCTGAACACTCTTTACCACTGAGGCATAATAAGGACCCCAATTCCACACAGGTGCTGTGAGGTGTGCCTTCGGGGCAAAAGCGGACATATCGGAATTATAGCCTATAGAGTATACGCCTTTTTCCTGCGCTGCTTCCTGAGGACCAGGAGAGTCCTGGTGCTGGGCAATGACATCGGCACCGACATCCAGGAGAGATTTAGCAGCCTCTTTCTCGGTTGCCGGATCATACCAGGTTTTAGTCCAGACCACTCTGACGGTGGCATCTGCATTTACCGACTGGGCGCCCAATGCAAAGGCGTTGATACCACGAATAACTTCCGGGATAGGGAAGGCGGCGGCATAGCCGATGATATTCGATTCGGTCATGGCACCGGCGACCATACCGGAGAGGAAACGGGCCTGATACATACGGCCAAAGTAGTTACCCATATTTTCTGACATCTTGAAGCCTGAGCAATGCATGAAGACCGTATCCGGAAACTGTCCGGCAACCTTCAGCATTGGATCCATGTAACCGAAGCTCGTGGCAAAGACAACATCAAACCCTTTTCTGGCCATGTTCTGAATGACGCGTTCGGCATCCGGGCCTTCCGGAACTGATTCAACATAGGATGTGGTTACACCTTCCATTGATTCAACTGCCAAGCGACCTTGATCGTGGGCATATGACCAGCCGGCATCACCAATGGGTGAAACATAGACAAAACCCACTTTTGTTTCCTTGGCAGCGAGGCTTCCGGAAAATCCAAGCAACAGTGAGACAACAAGCAATGCTTTGAAAATACGCATCTTATTCTCCTTGTGATGTTGTTTTTAGTTGAGGGGAAAAGGATGTGCGAAAGCAGGCAGGGATTATTTTTGCCCAGCTGCTTTCACATGAAAATCAATAGGCATCATATACGTAATAGTCAGGTCTCTGTCAAAGAAAATTCTATTTTTTATACGAATAAGATCATCATTTTTTCAGACAATTTGCTTTGTTTAAAACGATAATTTATTGTAATGCCAAGTATATGAATCATTAAATTGGTAAAGCCTGAAAAAATATATTCTTCTGGGAAAGTCTTCGAGATTTTTTTGTCACTACATACCTGAACTTTGTTGTCCGCACTGTCGCTGCCAAAACTGTAAAATCTCAACATTTATCTTGTAAAAGTGGGTCAGGTGATAAATAGTTATCTGACACCGTCCACTCAGGCTTACTTGGCTGAAGCTGGCTTTTTCTTCTCTGAACAGGCATCTTTCATGGATATATGGATTATCTCCGGCATACTGGTTTTGACCCTTTATTTGTTGATTACGGAGAAGATTTCCGTTGATTTGACTGCGGTCGGCATCATGGTTCTCTTGGTAGTTACCAGGATTCTGACACCCAAGGAAGCGGTGTTGGGTTTTGCCAACCCGGCGGTAATTACCGTGGGGGCAATGTTCATTGTCAGCAAAGGTTTACTGCGTACCGGCGGAGTAGAATTTATCGGTCGTCGGATAGTGGCAATAGCCAGGCAGAACCTCAGCCTGGCACTGGCCCTCATCCTCTTCACCGTGGCCATAGCCTCGGCCTTTATCAACAATACTCCGGTGGTCATTCTTTTTATTCCCGTGGTCATGACCATGTGTTGTGATCTGGGCTTAAGTCCTTCACGATTCCTCATACCAGTATCCTATGCCTCGATTCTGGCGGGTACTTGCACCTTGATTGGCACGTCAACCAATATCATCATCAGTGACTTAAGCAACGATTTCGGCTACGGAGCTCTATCGATGTTTGAATTGGCCATTATCGGTGTACCCATTGCTTTGATAGGTATCGTTTTTCTGATCATTGCTGCACCACGCATACTTCCTTCATTGGCTAACCCGATTTGTCAGCTCCAGGATAGTGAACATCGCAAATATCTGGCGGAATTGTATATTCCTGAAGGGAGCAAATTAACGGATCAGGATGCCTCAACTATATTCGCCGAAAAATATAGTGGCATCGAGGTAATCGAGCTGATTCGCCAATCGCACATATATAGGCCTAATCGAGACAAAAGACGTGTTGCCGCCGGTGACATTCTGCTGGTCAAGGGCGAACTGAACGATCTCATCAGTATTCTTCAAAACGAAGAGGCGGAGTTGCCCTACAGTGATGAAGGACTCACCATGGGGGCACAGAAAGATGCACCCATTGTTGTTGAACTGATTATTTCTCCCAACTCTTCAGCAGTTGGCAGAACCCTCAGTGATACCGAGCTGGCCAACGATCCCGGTGTCAATATCATCGCCGTGAAACGATCAAATCTGCATTTGACGGAGAAACAGATTCACGACGTTCGCCTCCGGGTTGGCGATATACTGCTCGTCTGGTGTCAAGGTTCAAAACTGGCATCTATCCGTAATCAGATGGATTACATCGTTATTGAAGATGTGTATGAAGAGCTGGTAAATAAGCGGAAGGCAGCCTGGTCCATCATCAATTTCATCTGCATGATCGGTACGGCGACTCTTGGACTTGCCGACATAATGACCTGTGCCTTGACTGCTGCCTTTCTTATGATCGTGACGGGCTGTATTCAGATGCGGGACGCCTACAGAGCCCTGCAGGGTGATGTTCTTCTGCTTATCGCCGGAACCATAGCCCTGGGCACTGCCATGCAGAAAACGGGGGCTAGTGAACTCTATGCCCAGTCATTTCTCAGCCTCTTCCATTCCTTTTCACCAACCATCATTCTTGGTGCAATGATTATGCTCACCAGTGTAAGCACCCAGATTCTGAGTAACAATGCCACAGCTGTACTGTTGTTACCGGTAGCCATTTCCACAGCCCTCGGCCTCGGCGTCGATCCCAAGCCATTTATAATAGGAGTCTGCTTCGGTGCCAGCGCCTGCTTTGCCACTCCCGTAGGCTATCAGACCAATTTGATGGTTTTCGGCCCTGGTGGCTACAGTTTCAAGGATTATTTACGTCTTGGCATTCCCCTCAACGTATTTGTCATTGTCGCTGGCATGATTTTTATTCCATTGGTCTGGCCCTTCTAACCCCGCAAGCGGGATACCTACCTTTGGTGTAGATTCAACTTTTCGGTTCTGCGAAGATATCTTTTTTTTATTTGCACCCCTCAAGGGGGTACTGAACAGAGCGGCAGAAGCTAAAGAGTAAGGTGTTAAAAATACAAATAAACAATAAGATAACTCGTTGTTGTCTGGTGGTAACTAGGGTTTGACAAGCAACTCTTGTTTTTTTTGGGCATTTATATTACGGATTTATTATACTCAGTATTGGTCGAAACCTTTGTGCAAATTGTTCATTTTGTGATTTGAAATTGGCCTGATGAACGGTGCCTC
The DNA here is from genome assembly GCA_030065655.1 of Desulfocapsaceae bacterium. Taxonomy (GTDB): domain Bacteria; phylum Desulfobacterota; class Desulfobulbia; order Desulfobulbales; family Desulfocapsaceae; genus Desulfopila_A. Next base: position 25,130 of record JASJDT010000017.1, read on the forward strand.
TATTTTTCCGGCCTTTGCTCATATCCATCTGATGATCCAAGGTGAACCGAGGAGTGGTCTTTTTGACGATAACGAGGATGGAGTCATTGGGTTCTCCTACTTTATAGACACACATCTATCGCCAAGTAATGATTGTTGAAATGATTACCGTTCTCGCCGTCGCCGACAAACCTGAGTGCCACCACTCTCTGGAGGTGATGACTGAGGATCTTGATATAAAAATGCTCAAAGTCCATTCCGGCCGCGAAGCTCTCAAGGTTTTGGAAGAAGAAGAGATTTGTCTTGTTCTTCTGGAAGATGAGATGGTAGAGATGGGCGGAGCCGAAACCGCCCAACGTATCCATCAACGTCAGCAGAGCCAACACTTGCCTATTCTCTTTCTCAATGTGTCGCCGCAGTCGAGGCAAGGAACTGAACACGGCTACAATGTTGAAGCTGTTGACTATCTTTTCAAACCGGTCGTTCCGGAAATTCTCCGGAGCAAAATCCTTCTTTTTCAGAAGCTTTATCAGCAGAACAGGATGCTCGAGGTGAAGGCTCGCCGGTTGGAATTGGCCAATCAGCAAATTCTCAGGCAACAGGAGGATCTGTCGGCCAGTGAGATCTGTTTTCGGGCGGCTTTTGAGCAATCTTTCCAGTTCATGGCAATCCTGGATGTCGAGGGCAGGGTGTTGGAGCTGAATCATCTGGCCAAAAAGCTTTGTGGGAATTCTACCGTTGATGCGGTGGGGCAGTATCTCTGGAATATCTGCTGGCTCGGCCAGGACGAAGAAAATGAGCGACTGCAGAAGGTCATTGCCAAAGCAAGGTCAGGCGAAAATACGAAAGACGAAGCAGTTTTTGAGGATGGCGATGATATCCGCATTCTCAGCCGCACCGTTTCACCGGTGAGCGATTCGAGTGGGACGATACAATTTATTGCAATACAGGGGCACGATATCACCGATCGTATCTATGCAGAAAAAGAAAAACAAAATTGTGAGATACTCTTACAGCAGGCCCAGAAAATGGAGGCTCTGGGGGTGTTGGCCGGGGGCGTAGCTCATGATTTTAATAATATTCTCAGTGTCATCCTGGGTAATACCGAACTTGCCAGGATGAGCTATGATGCGGACAAATCACCTAAGAAATTTCTGGAGTCCATTCATTCCGCCGGTATCCAGGCGAGGGATCTGGTTAAACAGATCCTCTCCTTCAGCCGGCAGGAGAAGATGATAAAAACGATGGTGCGACCGGCAGATGTCGTTTCCGAATCATTGAAACTGTTGCGCTCTTCGCTGCCTTCAACGATTAATATCGTCGCAGAAATTGATGATAGATGCGGGGTAATATTTGCTGACCCCACTCAATTTCATCAGGTTTTCATGAATCTATGCACCAACGCCTATCACGCCATGGAGGAAAATGGCGGAATCTTGACTATTCGCCTCTATCAGGAAACTGTTAAATCAAAACAGTTACTAGAGGAGTTTCATTGCGAATCAGGCGAATATGCCCATCTGGTCGTGGCCGACAGTGGCGATGGCATTGACCAGGATATCATCAATATGATTTTTGATCCCTATTTTACGACAAAAGAGAGCGGCAAAGGCACCGGAATGGGGCTTGCCATCGTTTATGGAATAATCAGGGGTCATGGCGGAGCAATTCGGGTGATTACCGAGAAAAGCAAGGGCTGTGCTTTCCATGTATTTATTCCCACAGTCGACGGCGTGGAACAGCGACAGGAGTCTGCTGAAGGACCACTCTATTATGGGCGGGGACATATCCTTGTTGTGGATGATGAACCTGAATTGTTGATGGTTATGCAGGTCATGCTCGAACGTCTCGGCTATGAGGTCACCTCCACAACCAGTGCAACTGAGGCGTTGACCAGCTTTTGTGCTGAACCGGAAAGATTCGATCTCATGCTCACCGACCAGATCATGCCGGAGCTTAAAGGAACTGAGCTTGCAGCAAAAGTCCTTGACATAAAACCCGAAATGCCAATTATCCTGTGTACTGGCTACAGCCCTGCAGTCTCAAGGAAAAAAGTGTTGGCTATGGGGATACAGGAACTGGTATTCAAACCGTGGGCCGCCAACGATCTCTCCAGGATTATCCGACAACTTCTTGAAAGGGCCACCTGAATAAACACATATGAAAGCCTGTGGTATCCCACGGTTTACTGCTCGTCTGGGGTGATGATTAATTTTGCGGTGGAGGTGAACATGAAGATTTATACCGGAACAGGAGATGAAGGGAAAACCAGCCTTTTTTCGGGTGAGCGACTTCCCAAAAGCAGTCTTCGGGTGGCAACCTACGGTGAAGCGGATGAACTTTGCTCTGCCGTTGGTGTTGTGGTAACCATGGTACCAAGCTGCAAAGAAGAAAAAAAGCTAACTGCTGACCTGCAGTGTATCCAGGCAGATCTTTTTGATCTAGGTGCTGTTCTTGCCACGTCGCCCGGGTCACCAGAGGCCGATTTACTCAAACCCTTCTCTGCTGAAAAAATAAAATGGTTGGAAGATCATATCGATGAAATGCAAAAGGTACTACCGGAACTTCACTCCTTCATTCTCCCAGGCGGCCATCCTTCTTCAGCCTGGGCTCAGATGATTCGGGCCATTTGTCGGCGGGTGGAACGGGCCGTCATCGCCTTGGATGAAAAAGAAGGCTGTCTGCATGGAAAAATGGTGGTGACCTATTTGAATCGTCTTTCAGATTACTTCTTTGTCTTGGCCCGTTATCTCAATCATCTTTCGGGAACAGCGGAGATAACCTGGCATGGCTGATTTCCTTGGTGCACGCCCCCTTCCTCACACTGTCTCTGTCAAACAGAGAAATTGGCTCAGCAATATCAGTTTTGAGCTTGTTGTGGAAAAACCCAGAGATTTTACCTTTCTGCCCGGTCAGAAAGTGTTGATCGAGAAAGCCGAAGTACAACGTGAATATTCTCTTGCCTGTTCTCCTGATGCTAAAGATCTACACTTCTGTATTCGTTTTCTTGCAGAAGGAACCTTGTCTACCATCCTGGCAGAGGTTCAGCCCGGAGCTAAGCTCAAGATATCAGAGGCCTATGGTTTTTTTATCTATCGTCCCGGAAACGCCATATTTATCGCCACTGGGACCGGCATAGCACCATTTGTTGCCTATGCTCAATCAGGAATTCAGGGTTTTCTGCTGCTCCATGGCGTCGCCAGTGTGGAAGATCTCTATTTTCGGCAAATTGTCGAAAAAGCAGCAAAACACTATGTACCTTGTCTCAGCGATGAAGATCCAGGAAGGGTGCAGGAAGCCGGCGGTATAGTTGGCAGGGTCACCGAATATTTAGCAAAAAGCCTTAGTTCCGGTGTCTATGATTTTTATCTCTGTGGCAATGGCGCGATGATCGGCGAAGCAACCTGCCTTATTGACAGGAACTTTCCTGATTCCAGAGTGTTTACCGAAAGCTTTTTTTCTGGGTAGCTATCAGTAGTTGAAATGAAACGTTAGAAATAGAGATGAGTATCCAATTGTTGATGAGAACGTTTGTTTGTTGATAATTATTACTATTGACAATTTAGCTCAACACTTTATACTTGGGCAATTTTGAAAAGAAAGGGCAGAGGCAGACTATGTCACAAGTTTGTTAACATTGATATTCTGAAGATTTAATTTCAGCAGGAGGAAATGTAGATGACTGCAATTGATTTAACCATGGTGAAATGGGCCCAAGCTCAATTTGCCTTAACAGCAATGTATCATTGGCTTTTTGTGCCATTGACGTTGGGACTGTCGTTTATTGTCGCCTTTATGGAGACAATTTATGTCCGCACCGGAGATGAACGGTGGCGGGCTATTACGAAGTTTTGGATGACGCTCTTCGGCATCAACTTTGCCATAGGTATAGCGACAGGCATCATCCTTGAATTTGAATTTGGTACTAACTGGTCAAAATACTCCTGGATGGTTGGTGACATCTTTGGTGCACCGCTGGCAATTGAGGGTATAGTCGCGTTTTTCCTGGAAGCAACATTTTTTGCCGTGATGTTTTTTGGTTGGGACAGGGTTTCCAAGGGATTCCATTTATTCTCAACATGGATGGTTGCCGTTGGCTCAAACCTCTCAGCACTGTGGATTTTAGTGGCCAACAGCTGGATGCAATATCCCGTAGGAATGAATTTTAACCCTGATTCAGCTCGCTTTGAGATGCAGAATTTCTGGGAGATCCTTTCCTCTCCCGTGGTTATTGCCAAATTTACCCATACGACGGTTTCCAGTTTTATCGTTGCTTCTCTTTTTGTAATTACGGTGGCATCATGGTACCTGCTCAAGGGACGGCATGTCGAAATGGCCAAAAAATCAGTCATCATTGCTTCGGTTTTCGGTCTGTTGTCCACAGGGATGACGGCTTTAACCGGTGATCAATCGGCGGTGGTCAATGCGGAAACGCAGCCAATGAAACTGGCAAGCTATGAGGGGCTTTATAAGGGGACAACCAATGCGGGGATCGTTGCCATCGGCCTCTTGAATCATGATAAGGAGCCTGGTGATAATAGTGATCCGTTCAGGTTTGAAATAAAAATACCAGGTCTTCTCTCCCTGCTTGCCAAGCATGACACCAATGCCTTTATTCCGGGTATTGAAGATCTCTTGTGGGGAAATGAAGAACAAAATATCATGGGTGTTGATGCCAAGATGAAACGAGGGCAGCAGGCCATCACCGACCTGGCGGGCTATAAAGAAGCAGTCAAAAACGGGTCAAGCGATGAAGCTGAACTCTATCTCACCCGCTTTGAAGTCAACCAGGACTACCTGGGTTACGGCTACCTGACAAAACCCGAAGATGTCGTTCCCCCGGTTGAAACAACCTTTTATTCCTTCCATATCATGGTGATTTTAGCAGGCTTCTTTCTGCTCGTTTTCCTTGCCTTCCTCTACTATTCCATGAAGGATAACCTGGAGCAGAAAAAACTTGTGCTGCGAGCCGGACTGGTCTCTTTCTTCCTGGCGATGATTGCTTCCCAGGCCGGTTGGATAGTCGCCGAGGTGGGCAGGCAGCCCTGGATCATTCAGGACATGATGCCTATTCATGTAGGGGCATCAAATATATCCGCTGGCAGTGTGCAGACAACCTTTTTCATGTTTGCCATTACCTTTACCCTGCTGCTGTTGGCCGAGATTACCATAATGGTGAAACAGATCAAAAAAGGACCGAGGGGAGAATAACATGATAGGAAGTCTTGATCTCACAGTTTTACAACAGATATGGTGGCTGCTTGTCTCCGTTGTGGGGGCGCTGTTTCTCTTTCTCACCTTTGTCCAGGGTGGGCAGAGTCTGCTCTGGCAGGTAGCTAAAAATGATACGGAAAAAGCTCTGGTGATAAATTCTCTGGGGCGTAAATGGGAACTCACCTTTACCACGCTGGTTCTATTCGGTGGGGCGCTTTTTGCAGCGTTTCCTAAATTTTACGCAACCAGTTTCGGTGGTGCATATTGGGTTTGGATTCTCATCCTCTTTACCTTCATCGTTCAGGCCGTAAGTTACGAATACCGAAAAAAGCCTGGTAACTTTTTTGGTGCCAAAACCTATGAGGTTTTTCTGCTGATCAACGGTTCCGTGGGCATACTCCTGATCGGGGCAGCAGTGGGGACCTTTTTCACCGGTTCAAACTTTATCCTCAACGACTATAATCAGGTGACCTGGACCTCTCCGTTGAGAGGGTTGGAGGCCGCTTTCTCGGTGTTCAATCTTTCCTTGGGCCTCTTTTTGGTATTTAATGCCCGAGTATTGGGAGCAATGTATCTGATCAACAATATCGATTTTATCGGTATGCCGGAGTTTGAGAGGAGAATGCGGCGGGCCTGTTTCATTAATCTGCTTTGCGCTTTGCCTTTTCTGCTCTATGTTCTCGTCAGCCTGCTTATCATGAAAGGATATGGTGTTGATGAAAACGGCGTTATTAGCCTGGTTGCTTATAAATATCTTCAGAATCTGCTGGCCATGCCTTATACTCTGGGGCTTTTGCTGGCCGGCTTGGTGCTGGTTGTCTGGGGGGTTGTTCTCACCGGATTAAAGACTGGCACCAGAGGAATCTGGTTTGGCGGTCTCGGCACTGTTTTTGTAGGTCTCGCCGTCTTTTTCCTGGCCGGGTACGGCAATACCGCCTTTTATCCCTCCAAAGTCGACCTGCAATCGAGTTTGACCATCTATAATGCCTCTTCGACGCATTATACCCTGACTGCTATGACCTATGTAGCCATGGTTATTCCTTTCGTACTGGCCTACATCGCCTATGTCTGGAAACTGATGGACAGTAAGAAGCTGGATATCAACGATATTTCCGACGAAAAGGCTTATTAAAGTAGAGGATGAATATATGGAAACGTTAATTATTGTGGGCTGGCCCCTATTGATTTTTATATCGTACAAAGCAGCTGTATATGCCTTAAACAAGGCAGGAAAGCTCTAAAGAGCAAAATTGAATGAATCTACAGTTCAACAGATAATTCAACAATTGGCCGGCCCGGGTTGACCGGGACCGGCCAAAATACTCTGTTATCCTTTTTTCCCCGATAGTGCTGTCTTTTACAACACCGGATCGCAACTGACTCAGCTACGAAAACGTTCGAGAATGTCGGCTCGTCTATTCTTCCAGCAGATCTTTATTTAGAAAACCCATCCATCCTTTAATTCCTTCTTCTCGTTTTTACCCTTCAAGACCATAAAGCATGCAGGCAAAGACCAGCGATGCAGGAATTCCAGATTAGCTCACGAAAGTTAAGTTTATTTCAACTCAACGGCGTAGCTGGCAATCGGTGGTGGGGTAGAAATGATTTTCTGTTCTTGGAGAAAGCCTGCAAATCGTTGATAGCGATTAATATCAAGCGCTCCAGGACGCAGGGCGAAGCGAGGCAGGGTATCCCTCCAGGCTCGGCGATTGAGTTCATCATCGAGATTTTTCCGGTCTCCCTTAATGAATAATTCCCAGCTTTCTTGGGGATGGTTGAGCAGGTACTGCACACCTTCCTCTAAAGCATCGACGAAGTGACGCAGACGTTTATCACCAATTCTGTTGCGATGGCTGATGATGATCAGCTCGTCATAGGCTGGAATACCTTGCTCTTCAACAAAAAAGGCCTTGCCGGGACGGCCTTCGATGTCCATCTGGTTTAACTCGAAGTTTCGAAAAGCACCAATGACTGCATCGGTCTGGCCGGAGAAAAGCGAGGGTGAAAGAGAAAAATTAACGTTTACCAAACTGACATCCTCAAGTGTCAAGCCTGCACGCTGCAACATGACTTTGAGAAGAACCGTCTCAAATCCACCTACGGAGTAGCCTATGGTCTTACCTTTGAGATCGGCAAGAGTAGCAATTTCTCCATCTTCCAGGACCACGAGGGAGTTGAGCGGAGTAGCCACCAGCGTGGCGATGCGCATCAGAGGCAGATTCTGGTCGACCTGCATATGATGTTGATGCTGATAGGAGACGGCCAAATCGGCTTTGCCGGCAGCAACCAGTTTTGCAGGATCATTAGGATTCGAGGGGGCAATGATTTCAAGCTCCAGACCCCGCTCTTGAAAATATCCCTGTTCCTGGGCGATGAAAATAGGAGCATGATCAGGATTGATGAACCAGTCAAGAATCAAGGTTAACTTTTCCGAAGCTGCGGCAGAGGTGGCCAGAAAGATGAGAAGACTGAAAACGGCAAAATAGATGCTAGTACGTTTTTTCATGGATAAGTTCCTTTGGCGATTCCCAGAAGTGGAGTTTGGTGATAAGTGCATCGATACAAAAATAAAGTGATAATGAGGTTAAGGCAAGTATGGCAAGTGCCGCAAACATGTTGTCGATCTGCATACGGGCATTGGCATAGAGCATATAATACCCGAGTCCGGAACTGGAGCCGACCCATTCGCCAACAACAGCACCGATGGGGGCGACGGCAGTTGCTACCCGTAAGCCGGAACCCAACGAAGGCAGGGCCGTAGGGATGATGATATAGCGGAACAATCTGGGAGTGGTCGCACCCATGATTCTGGCGAGTTCGAGAAGATCACGATCGGTTCGCTGCATACCATAATAGAAAGAAGATGTTACCGGAAAGTAGATGATCAGTACGGCCATGGCAACTTTGGAGGCAAGACCGTAGCCAAGCCAGAGCACCAACACGGGAGCGAGAGCGAAAACCGGAATAGCTTGAGAGATTACCAGAACCGGGAGTAGCCAACGTTTCAGTAAAGGTGAGAGGGTCATCAGCAAGGCACTGCTGCCACCTAAAAGCGAACCGATCAACAGACCCAGGAGTATTTCAACGAGGGTGGTCTGCAGGTGCGGCCACAACTCCTGCCAGTTATGAATAATGGCAAGTGCCACAGGCCAGGGGCCAGGTAGAATATACGGAGGTGCCCCACTGATCAGAACGATCAACTGCCAGACGAGAAGCAACATTATAGCCAAGGTAATGATCCTACCGGCTTTCATGGTTCTCTCTCATCAATTTACGAAGTAGGCTGTCATGCAGCCTGGCCGTATCCGGGGCAGCGGCGTGACGCGGCACCTTACCCGGAAGATCGCTGATAATTTCGACATCGGCGGGTGTACCTGAAAATATTATGATTTCATTACCCATGCGCAGGGCTTCGAGTGGATCGTGAGTTACCAGGAGAACGGTTTTATCTCTGGTCATGGACACGGTCAGATCCTGGAGCTTTAACCTGGTGAGCGCATCAAGGGCGGAAAACGGTTCATCCATGAGCAAAAGGCTGCGTTCTTCCATTAAGGTGCGTAGCAGGGCACCGCGCTGGCGCATACCTCCGGAAAGCTGAGCTGGAAGGGCCAGTTCATATTTTGCCAATCCGGCTGAGCGCAGCAGGACCGATGCTTTCTCCTCGGTACTTCGGCTCACCTCTCCCCGGAGACGAGCGCCAAGCATGACATTATCGTGCAAGGTCATCCAGGGCAGAAGGAGATCGTTTTGGCCCATCCAACTGACCTCCTGGTCTGGAGGTGAGAAGGTAATGGTACCGCTGTACTCGATATCGGGATTGCTGGCTATCAATTTGAGCAGAGTTGATTTGCCGCAGCCACTCGGTCCGAGAATGCAAGTGGTTTTGCCGGCGGCAATAGTAAGATTTAGGTTGTCAAACAGGGGATTCCCGGAATAATCAACACTCACGTCGGTTAAGCGGACGCTGGCTGGTGGTAGTATGGAGACTGCCATTAGGTGAAGACCTTTTTCTCCGTAACTGGAAAGAGGGAGGAGTTTGTCGAGTTCATAATAAACGTTTGATGTGCAAGCTACTTTAAGGCTTTACCTGGGCAACCGGAGGTGCGGGCATCTGAAATTCGGGCCAGCAGTTCTGCTGCGGATTTCTCTGGCGATGGCGCTGATACGATGGCAGAGACTACGGCAATACCATCAGCACCTGCACCAATTACTTCAGCACAGTTTTCTTGGTTGATGCCGCCAATTCCCACCAAAGGAAGCGAGACACGCCGACGAATTATAGCTATACCATCTAGGCCCAGCGGCATGGCAGTATCACTCTTGGTAGCCGTGGCATATACCGGGCTGATACCTATGTAATCGGCGCCTTCCTCTGCCGCCTCCAAAGCATCGTCGAGACATTCTGCCGAGATACCGATGATTGCCGATTTGCCCAGCAGGCGTCGGGCATCGCGGATGTGCATATCGCTCTGGCCAAGATGAACACCTTCTGCTCCCATGGCAAGGGCTACATCCACTCTGTCGTTGATGATGAGTGGTATTCCAGCAGCAGAAAGCAGCTCCTTCAGTGCTTTTGCTTCAGCGACGAACTCCCGGGTTGACATCTCCTTTTCTCGGAGCTGCACACAACTCACTCCTCCCCGAATAGCGGCTGCCACGATTTCTGCCGTGGGTCGTCCAAGGGAAAGCCGGCGGTCAGTCACCAGATAAAGAGAATAATCGATATTCATGGTCTCAAACTTTTTCGATCCTCGCCCCATTGAGTAGATCTTCAGGGGAAATGCTATAGAGGGCATCAAGCAGGGCAACCATAAAGCTTCCCGGTCCTGAAGCCGATTCGGCAGCCTTTTCACCGGCGAGTCCAAAAAAAGCAAGAGCTGCAGCCGTCGCTGTCAGTGGATCGGTGTTGACGGCGGTAAAAGCGCCAATCGTTGCGGTCGCTGCGCAGCCGGTTCCGGTCACACTGGGCAGGAGTTCATGGCCGTTGGTTATTCTGAGGATTGTATTACCATCGGTCACCAGATCCACGGGGCCTGTGATTGCCAGGGTAGTGTCGAGCTCTCGTGCCAGAATGACTGCTGCCTTTTCTGCTTCATCCACAGAGTGCAGGGCATCCACTCCCTTGGTAAGCGAATTCGCATCACTCAAAGAGAGGATTTCCGAAGCATTGCCGCGAATGACACTTACTCCTGTTTCATCGATGATTCGCTTGGCAGAGCGGGTGCGCAGCGGGGTTGCACCGGACCCAACGGGGTCTAATATAATGGGAATGTTACGTTTGGTAGCAGCCTGGCCTGCCGTAATCATCGAGGAAACCCATTCGTCCGTGAGTGTGCCGATATTGAGAACCAGCGCTCCCGCAAAAGAGGTCATGTCTGCCACTTCGTTTTCCGCATGGGCCATAACCGGCGATGCTCCCATGGCCAGCAAGGTATTAGCGGTAAAGTTCATCACCACGAAGTTGGTGATATTGTGAATAAGTGGTTTGGTGGTGCGGACGACCTCAAGATTGGCGGCCGCCTGGTGAGCAAGATTGGACATGTATCACCTCATTAATTGTTGACGTAAGAACGTAATTTCTGGGATGAGATGATACAAAAAGTGTTGGTTGCTATGGAAAACGTGTCTTTTGCTATTCCCTACGCTGGCACAAACCAGATCAGGTTCAATGGGTATCATCTCAGGCTGAAGAGCCACCCCCGGCAAAAACCGAAGCGTAAGCTTAGAGTGCTCACCACAAAAAGTCAATCAGATTTGCGGTAAATGATCTTCAGATTTGTCAAAAACTGTCTCAGGTATTGCATTTTGTTATAAAATTTCCTACAATTTCGAAAATCGTTGGTGATTTTCGGTATGAACTTGTTATCTCATTCAAGATTTGGCTTTGGGAGAAGAATTCATCATACACTCATTTGCGCAAGGTGGCCATCACTCCGTCTTGCCGCTTGTTTGGTAAAAAAATGCTTCGCAGGGCCTCAAGGCTAATTTTTATGCGGAGTTCCCTAAATTCTTTTGCTATAGTGCCGATACCTTTAGTACCTGGAAATTCATGGCACGTTTTTCGAAAAAGAATTTCTGAGCTTGATATCCCGCTTGCCGGGATCAGAGAGAAAGAAGCGATTTTACCAGCACGGTGAAATTTTCTTTCTACACCGTTTTCAGGTTGCTTTCTTTTTCTGAGGAGCACCACGTAGCATCCAAAAGTTGTGTTATGTCAAGCTGTTCGTATATAACGTCAAAGGTTTACCTGTATATTTCGCACATGAAAAATATGTTTCGATTTGCTGTCCTGTTGTCTCTGGTGTTTTTGTTTCCATTTTTGAGCAATGCTAAACAATCTCAGTATGATATTGCCTATATCTGGGATTCTAAGCTTGAAAGTATTCTTGATTATCAGCAAGACCTGGAAGAACTCTTGGGACCAGAGGCGAGTCGAAAACTCCATATTGTCAAAAGGTCTAACGGTGATTTTGGGGTAATCTATGACCACAATGGCACAGCGCTTACCGTTGCCCGTCTGATGGTCGAACAGAGCGTACTCCTGCGTGAAGCCGGCATGACAGAGTGTTTAGCCGTAAGTGACAGTGGGTATCATCAACTCTACAATGTCAGTTACGCACTTGGCCCGAATCTTGAGGACATGAAAAAGCTTTATGCCAGTGTCTATAAATATCTGGGTAGTGAGGTAGGGAAGAATCTCTATATCGAAAAGACGGATCTGGATAATTACACCCTCATCTATCGTCGGCGCGATGATAGGGTCTCCACTTATAAGGTAGCCAAAAAGCATGCTAAGTTGTTGAGAAGAAAGAGAATCCGTACCTCGATAACCCCAGAGATGAATAACCCCGTTATCTTCGGGGAATCAAGTCATCTTGATGTTTCAATAGCCGCGAGCTCAAAGGATAGTGCTACAGAAAAACCGGATTCCGTCAAAAAAGCAGCAATTCCTGTTAAAACAGCATCGCTTCCTGTTAAAGCGGCAGCGTCTCCAGTGATCATCCGTACCACGGCAAAAGAACCGGTTACCAAGAAGCAGCCAACGGTTAAAACCGTAGGCTTTACAAGAGATGTATATAAAGCACCACTTGAGGGAGAAATAGAATCTTTCATCAAGCAGCTGCGAAATAAAGGGAAATTATCACGTGACGAACAAACGGGCTGGGTTGTGTATGACTTGACCTCCGGTAAATCTATAGTTGATATTAATGCCGACCATGTTTTCCAGGCGGCAAGCATGATCAAGCCTTTCGTTGCTTTGGCTTTCTTTCACAAGGTCAAGGAAGGGAAGCTGATTTATGGCCCGAAGAGTCGGCGCAATATGGAGAAGATGATCCAGCGTAGCAATAATAAAGCCACGAACTGGGTAATGCGAATGGCGGGTGGACCACAACAGTGTCAACGAATTCTTCAGAAACACTACGGTGATATTTTTCAGAAAACATATATAAGTGAATATATACCTGCGGGCGGAAAAACCTATAAAAACAGTGCAGTCCCCTCTGATTATATTCGTTTTCTCCAGGCGCTTTGGAATAACCAGCTGCCCTATGGAAAAGAGATCAGGCGGCTAATGTCTCTGCCGGGTCGCGACCGTCTCTATGATGGCACGCCTATACCTCAAGGAACGCTCGTTTATAACAAAACGGGATCTACGGCCCACTTGTGCGGTGATATGGGAATTATCGTACCTAAAGATAAAAACGGCAAACGCTACCCCTATGCAGTTGCTGGTGTCATCCAGCGCACCTCACGTGCCAAGAATTACTCGAAATGGATGCTCACTCGGGGCAATGTGATAAGACAGGTATCAACCATCGTTTATGAAGAGATGAAAAAGCAGTACAAGCTGTAAGGATTGAATCTTAATAGATAATTTTGATAACTCCAGTATTCCTGATTGCCGCCAGCACTCCACAAGCCCGACATTTCTAGAAATATCCGATCTCATTGATTTGTCCACGAAGTCATGGTCCGGGAATATATCCCGGACCAAATCGTCTCTTAATTGTCTTTTTCAAGAGCGTGTTCGTGGATGTATTTGTCGAAGTTGGTCCTTAACTGGCTTATTTGCAGAGCCAGTGACATACACCTGTCTTCAGTAAGACAGCTGTCAGCTTCGTTATCCTCGACAAAGGTTTTCAGATGATGACGATCCCGGTGAAAGTCCACAGCCCAGGCGTTGGCCTCTTCATCGAATTCCACATCGAAATCAATTCCGCAGACACCTATATTGGGGTGAACTTTTGCGATTTTTTGGCAAAGCTCTTCTTTGGTAACCATATTTCCACCTTTCGTATATTGTATATTTGGCTATTTTAAATCAATAATAGGAGTCATTTCCTCCTTGGGACATAATATGCATTGATCGGAGTGAACTCAAGTTGGTGAGTCTTGTTAGGGGAGAAGATAAGATTAGGTGCCGCCAACGAAAGACTAATCAGAACAGTTCGATAAGCTGCCAGAGAAGTTGAAGACTGATCAGTGCGTAAATACCGGCGATAACGTCATCGAGCATGATACCCAGGCCACCGTGTATGCGGGTATCAAACCAGGAAACGGGGAAAGGTTTGGTGATGTCGAACAAACGAAAGAGTGCGAATCCGAGAAGCCAGGCTATAGGATGGGCAGGGGCCATGGTCAGAGTTATCAACATACCGACGATTTCATCGATAACAATTACCCCGGCATCGGGGCGATCAAGTATCTTCTCAGCCGATCCGGCAACAAAAAATCCGATAACAAACAGTGCTACAATGGTTGCAATATAGGCAGTCAGAGGTAAATTTCTCATAAAAAGCCAGGGAACAAAGGCGGCAAGTGAGCCCCAGGTGCCAGGTGCTTTGCGAATATTGCCAACATAGCATCCGGTGGCTAGAACCATGATTAAACGGTTCATCTGAGATTGCTCCTGTTTCGCACGGCCTCATACACCGCCCGGAGAGAGATATTATTAGCCAGGGCCACTCTGCGGCACTCTTCGTACTCTGGATAGATCTGCGAACCTCCTGGGGTACTAACCTGTTTGGCTTTAAGTTTCCCCCACGGCGTCTCCACCTCGATAATTTCGCGAGGTAGTGTCTGGCGGTGCTCACGTCGGTACCGCAAGCCTATTGCCGATGTTTCGGAAAAGATGGTCTCTCTTAGAACCATCGCCAGATGGAGAGGAGCGATCACCTGAAGCCCAAAGCCGGGTCTGCCTTTTTTTACCTGCAAAGGGGTGAGGCTGACATCAAGTGCTCCTTGGCCAATGAGCGTTTCCAGCAAATAGGGAAAGCCTTCGGTGTTGTAATCATCGATATTAGTTTCGATGACCTCCACTTCCTGATACTCGGCAACCTCGACCGATGTGCCGACAATGAGCCGGAAAAGGTTGGGCTGATTATCAGGCAATACGTGACTGCCGGCTCCATAACCAGTGGAGGAAATGATCATGGCAGGCATCCTGCTAAACTCATCGCTCAGCACCTTGAGAAGAGCGGCTCCGGTGGGAGTGACCAGTTCCTGACCGCAATCGACACCGTAACAGGGAACACCGCGAAGTATTTCACAGACTGCCGGAGCGGGTAGGGGCAGGGTGCCATGAGCGCATTTCACGAAGCCCCGGGGTTGGGGTACTGGTGCAGCAATCAGCTTTTCTATCCCGAGATGATGCAGGCCAACAATGGTACCGACAATATCAATGATGGTATCGACAGCACCAACCTCATGGAAGTGAATTTTTTCCGGCTCAGTGTTATGTACTTTGGCTTCTGCCCTGGCCAGTTCGGTAAAGACAGCCAAAGACCTCTCGATGATGATGCCATCAAGTGATGATTTGTTGAGTATGTTACCGATGCTTTCCAGGTTGCGAAAATTCTGCTGGCTGGATCCCGGCTCGATATGTGCTCGACAGGAACCTATGCCGCAAATGGTTGGGGTAGAAATGCTGAGCGAGAATTCGCCGATATCTATCTTGGCCAATTCCTGCCGTAGGACCTCTTCCGGGAAACCGCAATGCAACAGGGCGCCCAGGAACATATCTCCACTTATCCCGGAAAAACAGTCAGCGTAGGCAATGCGTGGCGATGAACTCATGATGTCTATGAGCTGGTGAAGCGGCTGCCGGCTGGCAGAGGATTGCCGCAGAGAAACGCCTCGGCGGTAAGACGCTTTTTACCCTCGGGCTGCAATTCCCTGATAAGTAGGGAGTTGCTGCCGGTGGCCACAAGAATGCCGTTGCTGTCGGCGAGCAGGACGGTGCCCGGAGGAGCACCACCATCCCTATTGACCACCTTGGGAGCAAAAAGCCGGTAGCGTGTGCCTTCAAGAAATGTATAGGCACTTGGCCAGGGATCAAGTCCTCTGATCAGACAATGCAGGTCCACGGCTGACTTGCTCCAATCGATCAAACCCATCTCTTTTTTCAAGGGTGGCGCTTTTGTTGCGCCATTATCACTTTGCTGACGGGGTGGCAAATCGTTTTTACGCAGCCTGGCCAGTGCTGTAATGAGTGTTTCCGCACCCAGGAGCGCCAGCTTTTCAAAAAGCGTCCCCGCCGTCTCATCATGGGTCATATCGATGGCTGCAGGCAGGAGGATGTCTCCGGTATCCATGCCCTCGTTCATCTGCATGACGGTCACCCCGGTGGTCTGGTCTCCGGAAATGACTGCCCACTGAATTGGCGCTGCACCGCGATGCCTGGGCAACAAGGATCCGTGTACATTGATGCAGCCATATGGCGGTAGATTAAGAATTTCCGGAGGCAGAATCTTACCATAGGCGACGACCACAATGAGATCTGGCTTAAAGCTCCTAAGGACATCGTAAAATGCATCAGATTTAATCGTGGTGGGCTGGAGAATCATAATACCAGCTTCCTCGGCGACAACCTTGACCGGCGGCGGGCTGAGTTTTTTGCCTCGCCCCTTTCCTTTGTCCGGTTGCGTCACTACAGCGACTATATGATGCTCGCTATTTATAAGTTTCCGAAGAGATGGCACCGCAAAGTCAGGGGTGCCCATAAAGATTATCCGGTATCCATCTCTGCTCATGCAGGCACCTTTTTGGAGGCCATGACTTTTTTCATTTTTTTCTTGTAGAGACTGCGCTTAAGGGGCGTCAGGTGATCAATGAACAGTATGCCATTCAGGTGATCGATCTCGTGCTGGAGTACCACGGCAAATCGATCTTCGGCGGTGAGCTCCTGGGTGTTTCCGTCTCTGTCCTGATATTTCAAGGTGATCTTTTTAAAGCGTTTCACGTTGGCAGTGAGATCTGGAACACTGAGGCAACCCTCTTCGTCTATCTGGGTTCCTTCACTGGCAACAATTTCAGGATTGATGACTGCAAGATATTCCCTTTTTTCAGCATCTGATCTGGTATCGACGATGAGCAGCTGGATTGATTCACCAACTTGTGGTGCAGCCAGGCCGATGCCCGGTGCGTCATACATGGTGTCGGCCATATCCTCGATGAGTTGTTGCAAATCTTCGGTAAAACTCTCGACTTTATTGGCCTTTTTTCGAAGCACAGGCTCAGGATATTGATATATTTTACGTAAGCTCATTTTATGTGTATGTATGTTGAAATTGTCTTAAAAATGAAATGGCGTCAAACTCTACCATAGAGTATACAATTGTGCTATCTTCATAAAAGTGCAAGTAAAACATGACACCACCCAGCGAACTAAAACCGAGTAGCTGGTAATGGCTATTGAGTAGATAATCACATCAATGAGTACAATACCTCAGGATAGAATAATATGGAAATAGTGTTGTTGGTAGCAAGTTATCTTATTGGGGCAATTCCTTTCGGTCTTCTTGTGGGGAAATTGGCCGGAGTGGACGTGCGTCAACACGGCAGTAAAAATATTGGCGCAACCAACGTGAATAGGCTTCTTGGCAAAAAACTAGGAATCATAACCCTCGTGCTCGATGTGCTCAAAGGCTTTCTCCCCATTACCTTGGCCGCGCAGATTTTGGGGGATTCATCACAGGCCGTGATATATGCGTGTGGTTGCGGTGTCCTGGCTGTTGTGGGCCATATGTTTCCCATCTACCTGGGATTCAAGGGTGGCAAAGGAGTGGCAACGGGCTTAGGAGTTTTCCTCTACCTCTCACCACTGGCTATAGCGATAAGTTTGCTTATTTTTATCGGTGTTGTCGCTCTTTCCGGATTCGTTTCTGCCGGCTCGCTCGCAGCTGCCGGTCTTTTTCCACTTTGGCTCTATCTGCTTGGAGCTTCCGCGCCGCTCATAGTGACCGCTTTGATCATTGCTGTTCTCATCTGGATAAAACACCATGAAAATATTGGCAGGTTGGTAAGAGGGGAAGAGAAGAGCTGGAAAAAGAAGGCATGAATGTGCTGGTTGCTTAAATTATTTCTGGATCAAATCGAAGATTTTCCTAAAATGATTAATGTACTGGTGGTTAATGGAAATGACCAGCAGTACAGTTACCAATATAAACGCAGGGGGGTTATAGGCATTGGCACTAGCCCAGACAAAAGGGATTAGTGCCTTGTATGTATATTTACGTTCACGATTCTTCAACTATTTCTGTTTTCTTGTTTTATACCCCTTGGAGGGTTACTGAAAAGACTGACAGAAATAAATTTTAAAGGCACTAAATTGACAGGGGATGAGGGTATGAAAGCTATTCAGGTACAGACGTTTGGTGAACCGGAGGTTATGCAAATCCTCGAGCT
>JASJDT010000134.1 GCA_030065655.1 Desulfocapsaceae bacterium
TCGATAACGTAGGCTTTCCCGAAGCCTGATTCGATGAATCAGAGCGCATGCCCATCGGATCGGGCATGTTGGGCTTCACCTTTGATATAGGCCATAATGTTTTCTTCGAGAACATCGGCCTGATAATGAGCTACAGCTCCTGCTTTCGAGGTAGGTACGTTGGTTCCGTCACCCAGTACCCAAACGTTATCATGCCCTTCGGGCTGAAGGGTATGCTTGTCAACGGGGATGTAGCCCATCGGGTCAGCAACCCCGGAATCGATCATGACCTGAGACCCAAAGTTAGGTGGTATGGAGACCAGCAGGTCATAGTCAACTTCCTGACCGTCAAAGGCCTGAATTACTTTGCGCTCGCCATCTACGAAGCCAAGGGCAAAGTTTGGCACGATGTTGATATTTTTTTCAACACAGGCCTGGGTAAGTACTTCAGTCGCAACCGGCTTGGTGAAGGCACCGGTAAGCGGAGTGACGAATTGCAGATCAACTTTTTCACGAATGCCACGCTCATGCAGGTGCCAATCGACAAGAAAGGCAAACTCAAGAGGTGCAACCGGACATTTAATCGGCATTTCAGCAATGTTAATGACCAGCTTGCCACCTTCGAACTGGGCAAGAGCTTTTTTCAGCTCAATGCAGTCATCAAAGGTGTAGTAGCCAAAGGCTGTCTTGTTCCAGGTTTCACCGAGACCTTCAACTTCTTCAGGGAGGGTTTCACAGCCAGTTGACATGATGAGGATGTCATAGCTGAATTTCCCTTCAGTTTCGGTGGTGATAACTTGGTTTTCCCAGTCTACGTTTGCCAACTCGGAGATGACAAAATCAATACCAGGCTTTAAAAATTCTCTTTTAGTTTTACGGATTTCCTTTGGAGTGTTCATCCCAAAAGGAACAAAAAGATATCCCGGTTGATAATCGTGAAAATTATCTCTATCGATAATGGTGATGTTCCACTCTTTTCGATCAAGATGCTTTCTCATCTTGTTGGCCATTATGGTGCCGCCACAACCGGCTCCTAGAATGACAAGTTTTTTCATAATCTGTCACGCCTCCTATCCATTATTAGGTTGTATACCGCAGTGTCCTATGTTGAATCTGAACAAGCAGTAAGAGTAAATTACGAGTAGTACAATCTTATTTGTTCGTTGTTTTATAGGCATTCAATAAGGATCCAAAGGTTTCGAGCAGAGCGAATACGGCCCCAAGGGCTTCTTGCACCTGCGGATCGTTGAGCTTCTTCACAAGGCCGAACATGGTAACTTTCTGAGCCTTACTCAGATCGACATTTTCAATAACCTTACTCATGGCTTCTGCCTGCTCTTCGGTTATACCCATATCCTTAACTCTTCCAAGCGCAGCACCCGATACCGTCATCAAACCGTTGAGACCTGCAAAAAATTCGACGAACATCGGCCATGAAAGTTTGGTCAACGGTTCTATTTCATCCTTGAGCTCCATACCTGCTTTCATCAGAGTGAGTGCAGTATTGAAATTCTCCAGGTTGCTCAAAGCATTCCGTATAAGTGGCTTGACCTGATCCATGTCAAGATTATCGGTAAACTCACTGACGGTCTCTAGGGCCATGGGATAAGCAAGCTTGGCCAGGGGTTCTATTTCATCCTTGAGTTCCATGCCTGCTTTGAGCATATTGAGTGCAGTATTGAAATTCTCTAGATTACTCAAGGTATTGCGTACCAGAGGCTTGATCTGTTCGGGATCTAGACCTTCCGCTATTTCACTAGCAGTGTCCAATGCCATGGGATAGGCGAGTTTTGCCAGGGGCTCAATTTCTTCCTTGAGTTCCATGGTCCCCTTTACGGTCGCCAGAAGAGAGTTGAGGCTCTCAATATTAGCCAGAAGATTGGTGACAAGATGGGCGAGATCTTCTCGCGCATATTCGTTATCTGCCTTAGCCAGACACTGTTCTAACAGAGGACTTCCTGCGTCGGCTGGCTTGAGTTCTTGTTTCAACTCTTCAAGTACGTCTGACTTTAAATTACGCACTTCGTTGGAAATATTGTCAAGCTTCTGCAAAATTAAGGCTTCATCCATCTTTCCAGTCTCTTTTGTTTGTTTTTAGAAGATTTATGCATGTATACATAATTCTTCATAGTATTGATTATTATATGCACTGAATTTCCAAAAGAAAGCAGCTTCGGTGCAACGAATTGTACTATTTTAGCCGCCAATTTATACCACTTTGTTACGCAAAATGCTAACCATAAAATACTACAACGTAACATTAATACTTGAAGATAGTGTGGAATCAGTAATTTATGGATTAAAAAATTTTTGCATTTGCACGTAAGACAACAAATTCGTTAAGAATTATTTATAGCAAAATGTAGTGATTGATAGTGCAAGTTGTGCTAAATGTAAAAAGTGTATTAACAGCTGCAGTGAATATCTCAAAAGTGTAACGCCACCAATTATTGACGTCGGGAAAAGATCGTGGTTATACATCATTCTGAACAACAATTTACCAAGTTTGAATTTTTGTCAATTTAAATATTTCCTCAGGAGGGCACAAAATAATGTGGAAGGATATTGAAGCGGCACCTGCAGATTCCATCTTTGGCTTAACCGAGGCTTTTCGGAAAGAAACGAATCCTCGCAAAGTGAATCTTGGCGTTGGTGTCTATAAAGATGACCAGGGTAGAACCCCGGTTCTGCAATGTGTTAAAGCAGCTGAAAAACTTCTGTTAGAGAAAGAGGAGAGCAAAAGCTATTTGCCTATTTCCGGCGATCCCTTGTACAGTCAATGCGTCCAGAGACTCATCTTTGGAAACGACAGTGAAGTTATAAAATCAGACAGAGCAGCCACTATCCACGCTCCCGGAGGTACTGGGGCCCTGCGTATTGGCGCGCAACTGCTCAACAAGTTCAATGCCAATGGAACTGTATGGGTAAGTACACCAACTTGGGCTAATCATATGGGTATATTCAGCGATGCCGGCTTTGCCATATCGCAGTATCCCTATTATAACAAGGAATCAAAGGGTCTGGATTTTGAAGATTTTGAGCAATGTTTGCTGGCGGTTCCCGAAGGCGACCTGGTCCTCTTTCATGCCTGCTGTCACAATCCCAGCGGTGTTGACTTAGGTGAGCAGCAATGGCGTAGAGTTGCAGAAATTGCTGAAGAGAAGAAGTGGATACCCTTCCTAGACTTTGCCTATCAAGGCTTTAGTAAAAGTCTTGAATTGGATAGAAGGGCTGTCGAGCTCATGGCTGAAAAGGAAATCGATTTTCTGGTCGCCAGCTCATTTTCTAAAAATTTCGGTTTATATAATGAGCGAACCGGTGCCCTGACTATAGTTGCTCCTTCTGCGAGGGAGGCAGAGGTGGCCATGAGTCATCTCAAGAAAACCGTTCGAGTAATTTATTCGAATCCTCCTGCTCATGGCGGATTAACAGTTGCTACCGTGCTCAGCGATGATTCTTTGTATAAACAATGGGTAGGGGAGTTGGAGGAGATGAGAAACCGGATAATCGGTATGCGAACAGCTCTTGTTGATGGGTTATCCGCTCGCGATATTGACACTGACTTCTCCTTCATTAAAGATCAAAGCGGCATGTTCTCTTTCAGCGGTTTAAATGATGACACAATCTCCTGGTTGCGCAATAACAAGGGAATTTACATTGTCGGTGGTGGGCGTATAAATGTCGCTGGTCTGACCAGCAAAAATATCGATTATGTCTGTGATTCCATTGCCGAGGCCTTCAAAACAGCATAGCTGAAAGGGTAACGCGGAACGCCTTGCGAAAGAAATTCGACATAGATTAATAATTAGCGTTAAACCACGGATGAGCACCATGAAAATAGTTGTAGCACCAAATGCCTTCAAAGGCAGTTTAACTGCCCATGAAGCCGCAGAGGCTATTATCCGTGGAATAAGAAAGGTCTCTGAGACCATTGAAGTGGTCTGCTCGCCGGTTGCCGATGGGGGTGACGGAGTCACGGAGGTTCTCGCTCGTGCCCTTCATGGCGAGACCTTGCGGACGAGGGTGGCTGATCCTCTACAGAGAAATGTAACAGCATCCTACTGCCACTTAGATGATCAACAGACCGCAATTGTTGAAATGGCTCAGGCAAGCGGTCTTGTCCTGGTCGAAGAGGAACTGCGCGATCCTGAAAAAACCACCACTCTGGGAACTGGCCAGCTCATTGTCAGGTGTCTTGATCTTGATATCAAACGGCTGGTAATCGGACTTGGCGGCAGTGCCACCTGTGATGGCGGTATCGGTGCTGCTACCGCTCTGGGATACCGTTTTTTAGATAAAAATGGCAGGGAACTTGAGCCAATTGGGGCTAATCTCGAAAACATTCATACAATCGACGCTCGGCATTGTGATAAAAGAATCGACAATGTAGAGATCGAGGCCATCTGCGATGTCGATAATCCTCTCACTGGTCCTGATGGCGCATCCTTCGTCTATTCACCCCAGAAAGGCGGAAATAGCGTGCAGGTGGCACGACTAGACAGAGGATTGGCCAATCTGGCTGAGGTAATTAAAAAGGATATGGGTATCGACATCGGCTCACTCCCCGGCGCGGGTGCAGCAGGCGGTCTGGGAGCTGGTGTTAAGGCGTTTTTGGGTGGCACACTTAGGAAAGGAATTGATTTGGTTATAGATCTTGTTGGTTTGACCGATAACCTGGTTGGTGCCGACTTGGTGATCACTGGAGAGGGCAGCCTCGACAGTCAGACCATATTTGACAAGGCACCAGCTGGTGTTGCCAGGGCAGCTAAAAATGTCGGTGTGCCGTGTATTGCGCTATGCGGTTCGATAGGTGAAGGTGTAGAAGAACTTCATGATATCGGTATTACTGCAATATTTTCGATTTGCAGAAAACCGCTTAACCTCCAGCAGAGCATGGCTGAAGCCGGATCACTTTTAACCGATACTGCCGAACAAACAGTACGTCTTTTTTCTGCTCACCTCATGCAATAACTCTCAAGACCTTCCATCAGACTTTTGCTATTTATCCTAGAATATTTCTTGTTTTTAAAGACTGTTATAAAGTGATCGATCAAAATATATTCTTTCGGGTTGATCGAAAAAATAAAATCTTTGCGTTTACCTATTCTGCTGATTATCGCAGGTGAATGAGTCAAGGGATCAGGTAGATCTCTGCATACCGGAAGTTATCAGGCCGGCCCCAATCAAGGCTGTGCCGCTACAGCGATTTAACCATTGTTTTACTTTTTTACGATGAATAAGTTCACGCAGTCTGCTGGCGAAAAAACCATACATTGCTGCATTGAGTAAAGCTAAACCAAGAAATGTTCCGCCGAGTGTTAGAAGCTGAAGAGTGACGGGTTCGTTAGCCCTGACAAATTGGGGAAGAAAAGCGACAAAAAAGGCAATGCCCTTCGGATTAAGAGCTGTAACGATGAAAGAAGAGCGAAAAAGGGCAGCTGGCGAGGTTTGCGTTAGAGAGTGTTGCAGAGGTTCTGTCGTCGGTTTTTCCCGCCATAAATTAATGCCAAGATAGAAAAGATAGACGGCGCCTGCCCACTTAAACAGGGTAAAAAGGGTGGCTGAGGCGACCATGATCGCTCCAAGTCCCAGAAGAGAGAGGCTCATTGCGGTCAAATCGCCGCAGACTACTCCTGCTGTTAAGGGGATGACGGATTTACGGCCATGGCGTACTGCCTGGCTGATCACCAGGATGATGGTTGGGCCCGGTACTATCAAAACAAGTGTGGTTGCCAGAAGGTAGGTTAACCAAATATCTATGCTCACATTTTTCTCCCAAGTGACTGTTCAGATCAATAGTATTGCAGTTTTTAGGTGTAATACAGATTAATTATCAAACACATGGACCAACTGGTATCCAAACATATCCCGTCGCGGTATCACCGAATATTCGGCCATTTTGCCCAAGACCATAGAGACCGGCAATGTAGAGACAAACAAGTGCATCGAGAACATCCTCGTTAGTCTTGAGCCCTTTCCCTCGAAGCTCATTAATATTGGATGTACTCAATGGAGCTGGATCAATTTTACTGAAATCAAATTGTAAGGTATTGCTCCAGGTAAGTTGAAGCAGCAGTTTGGCCAGTTGCTTTTGACCATTGCGCTTTTCGCTGACCCGACCCCTTTTATAGCGCAATCTTTTGGGAAGAGCAAAGATTTCGATAATGGCCGGATGAGGATAGCACTCAATTTGCCAACGCTTGCCAAAAAGATGAGCAAAACCATTTATCAAAAGCTTTTGAGAAAGATATACGCTCATGGAATTCGGGTAGAGCCTGGTGTTCGTGGTATGACAAGATGCCCCACGCCCACCATATACCTGTCCAATTTGACGTTCACAGGGACGTTGTCCGCTGGGGTTATTGATGATAAGAGAGGCGTCAATGGCAACTCCTGTCAATTGCTCGTAGCAATTTATGCTGTTGATAACATCGTCGATTCCTGCAACAGCCGGCAATATTTTTTCAACAACAAGAGTTTTTCCTATAAGCTTACCGAAGGCCAGCGCGGAAGAATTTTTGTTGCTCTGCCAGGCTAGATCAACACCGGCAAGAATCATCGTAACCTCATAGGAATTTTAACCCATTAATCATTATGAATTATTCAATATGAAAAGACTTGTATGCCTCATATTTCTATAAAAATTCGTATGCTAGTTTTCGTCTAGCCATTGCATAAATGGATCGAGCCACTCCTGGTAAGGCTGGTAGATGATGCCGTGTCCCTTTTTAATATCGAGAACAACCTCCTTGAAATGACCGAGACCTTTGGAGCGTTGAAAATATTCTTGTGGTGTTATTTTTAATTTATCTTCCCGGTCATGGATGGAGAGCACTTTGCCATAGAGTTTAAGGTTTTCATCTTCCAGATATTTTTCGAAAAGTCCGGCAAGAATAAAATATGAGATATTTTCTTCTTGCAGAAATGATGATACATAGGCGGCAATGGCTCCACCCTTGGAGGCGCCAACGATGATAATGTTATCCGCAGGCACTCCGTTGTCCATTAATGATTTCACCTGTTCGCCAATTCTTCTGGCATAGGATTGAACGTGGGTATCTTTGCCGCGCACTTCACTGATGACGACAAATCCTTTGCTTGCTAATGCGTCAAGAATACCTTCATATTCATAATAGCCGTGTTCCTCACTCTTAGGTCGAATACCGGCAACTTCTACAATCAGGCCGTGAAGGTAAAAAAGATAGCGGTTGGAACTATCTGGTCTATCAGGCGGCTGGTTTAGGATATCACTTCTGGAGAACTCCTGCATATGTTACCTCCTTGGAATCATTTCAGCATATGGATTTATACAGAGCCGCTTGCAAAACTATCTTTTCACCCAAACTCTTCGTTATGCTCAAAATTTTATCCGCCGGTAAGCGAACGTAGTGGGACTCCGAGATATCCAGTATATGACTGTGGTAAAATTTTTCGCATGCTTCGATTTTGAACGAAAATCTTACCTTTACAAGAAACTCTACAGTGTTCTTTTCCTCTAACTGGAGTAACAATGTCGAGCAGTAGTGAAATGAATACTACTGCGAGAATAGTAGACTGATTATCAGAAATCAGCAACATTTGAAAAATGTTGAAATCCACTTGGGTATCTTAGAGAAGGAGCAATCTGGATAAGGCTGTTAAGGTATTCCACAATTAATTAACACTTGCCGGTTTGTTGATTTAACATTAGCTTTTTTGATGGTTTGGGAGAGATTAAGCGGTTTTAGTTTATTTTGTGTTGATAAGGAGAATTCATGCAAATTACCTTCTATGGCGCGGTCAGGGAAGTGACCGGCTCAATGCACCTTCTGGCCAGTGGTCAAGATCGAGTATTACTTGATTGCGGTATGTTCCAAGGACACCGCAAGGAGGCTGCCGATAAAAACAAAGTATTACCTTTTGACACAGAGATCATAACAAATATGATTTTGTCACACGCGCATATCGACCATTCCGGCAGGATACCGCTGTTGACCCAAAGAGACTTTCATGGCTCGATTTTCTGTACCCGAGCAACTGCCAGTGCATGCCGCTATCTCCTACCGGATTCTGCCAAAATACAGGAATCGGATGCCAGCTATCTCAATTACAAAACAGTGAAACGAGCAATAGCTGAGTTACAGACCAGCAATGGCAAAATCAAAGGACGAGACGTAAAGAAGATCAAAGCATTAATGAAGGAAAATAACTCTCAACGCACCAATGACGAAGCTGTTTTGGAATTCATCAGCAAATATCAGCTTCACCGCATTGATCCCTTGTATACCATGAAGGATGCCGATCTTGCTCTGACGATGTTTACCGGAGTGCCATATCGTCAGAAGATCGACATCGGGCAAAATCTCAGCTGCACCTTTTACGAGGCCGGTCACATTCTTGGCTCGGCGGTGAGCATCATTAGTAGAGACGATGGCAATAGCAAGAAAACCATATGTTATACCGGTGATCTGGGCAGATTTAACAAACCGATTCTGCGAGATCCCAACCTTAACTTCAGTAATGAAGACAGGGATGTGGATCTCCTCATCATGGAAAGTACCTATGGTGACAGAGAGCATGAGGAAGTGAGCGATTTAAAACCACGATTGCAGGAAATACTGAATACTACGGTCAGCCGTGGTGGATCAGTGATTATTCCAGCGTTTGCCTATGGCCGCACTCAGGAGTTGATCTATTTTATTCACGAACTTTACGCCGAGGGGAAGGTACCCAGAGTTCCGGTTTGGGTTGATAGTCCCTTGGCCGGAAACATCACCAAGGTATTTGCCGAACATCCGGAAGTATATGACCAGGAAACCCACCGGACATTTCTGGAAAACGGCAAGAATCCGTTTAACTTTTCTCAGGTCAACTTCACTGAAACCGTCGAAGATTCAATGGCCTTGACCCGTGAAACGAATCCTCATATTGTCATCTCTGCATCGGGGATGTGTGAGGCTGGCAGGATTCTCCATCATCTTCGGCATAAGATTCACAACCCTAAAAATACTATTCTTATTGTTGGGTATATGGCGGAGAATACTTTGGGTAGAAGGCTGGTGGAGGAAGGTACATACTACGCCGAATCGGGACGTACGGGAGAGCCACCACTTCTAAAGTTCTATGGGAAAGAGTACCCGCTTCTTGCTGAAGTGAAAAAGATCGGCGGGTTTAGTGCCCATGGTGACCGTAATGAAATGCTCAGGTTTGTACAAGAATCCAATCTCAACGTTAAGAGGATTGCTCTGGTTCATGGTGAAAAAAACCAAAGTCTTGCTTTTGCAGAATTTCTTAACGGCGAGGGTTATAGCGTAACTGTGCCGAGGCGCGGTGAGACTATCGAAATATAGGTGCTCACAATATGTATGAAATGGTCGGTTAATTCGCTTGCTGACAGAGGAGAGGTGTATGCTCGAATTTATTAAAAGTATTGCGCGAGAAGCAGGGGAAATCTGTCTTCGTGAAGCATCGGAAATGACCATTAGCCGACTTAACTTCAAAAGCGCGCGGGATCTTGTAACCGATGCAGATAGAAAAGTTGAGGAACACATTATTGCGGCGATTGCCAAGAGTTTTCCTGGCCATGGACTGTTAGGTGAGGAAACAGGGGTAAGCGGGCAGGAAAGTGAGCATCGTTGGATTGTTGATCCAATTGACGGTACAGTCTCCTATTTTCACGGTCAGCCCTATTATTCAGTGAGTATAGCTTATCAATATCAGGGTGTAACTAGAGCCGGTATTGTTTATGCACCAGCCCTAGGACAAATGTTTAGTGCAGAATATGGTGGAGGTGCTTGGTTGAATAGTACCCAAAAATTATCTGTGTCATTAACAGATAGTTTGATAAATGCCCTGATGGCCACAGGGTTTGCCTGTCTTCGGGCTGGCAGACAACCCAACAATCTCTACTATCTCAACAAAGTGCTCCCAAAAATCAGAGACATTCGCAGATGCGGATCTGCCGCAATTGATCTGGCCTATGTTGCAGCGGGTAAGGTTGATGCCTTCTGGGAAATGGATCTCAATCTCTATGATATCGCTGCAGGCGTATTGCTTGTCCAGGAGGCCGGAGGGAAGATCATGGATTTTCTTGGTGGAGATGAATTCCCTGAAAAGGGAATAGTTGCCACCAACGGCCATATCACCAGTCAGTTGTTGGAGCTTTTGGAAGATTTTCCTAACGGGTAAAGAGAATTAAGTCAGCTTTCCCCACCAGCTACTACATCTCAGCCATTCTTTTATAATCCTGACAATTGGTGTATACTTCTCTGTAGATGAGGAAAAGATAGATACCTGCTCAAAGATCTGCCTATATTCAATGAAGAGGTGCAATTATGACCATCTCTCGTTTGTTTCATTCAAGCCTTCTTGTTTGCCTTTTTGTTGCGTTGATCAGTGTTGTTCAATTGGCTATCCCCATATCAGCTTTTGCCTACGATCTGCTTTTAGGTACTGGTAAGACAGGAACATTTTCATATTTTGCCGGGAAGAGAATTTGTCACTCGATCAACAGTGCCCATTCCGAAGTGACCTGTCGACCGATACCCATGCAAAATTATGCAGCAAGCCTGACCAACCTAGAAGGTGGGGCGCTTGATTTGGCCCTGGTCAATGGCAAAATGATTAGTGATGCGGCCAACAACAGAGGCCTCTTCCGCTACCTTGATATTGATTATTCAAGCCTTCGCTTGCTGATGCCCCTGTATCGGGAACCGGTTTCTCTGATAGTCCGGCAGGATGCCAGGATAACCAAACTTGACGACCTCCCCGGGAAAAGGATCAACGGTGGACCTGTGTTTACCATGCCAAATATCATCTTTAATGAAATTATGAAGGTAAAAGGTTGGAATGTTAATGATTTCGGCTTGTATCAGACGCTTTCTCCATTACACGCTCAAGACTCCATTGCCTTCAATAGCGGTGATATCCAGGTTATGATTCATGTGGGCATGCATCCCGACAAAGAACTTCAGCAGGAGTTGATAAATAGAAAAGGTATTTTGATAGGTGTGTATGACGAGGCTGTTGAAAGTCTTATCAAAGCTGACAGCGGTTTTGTTAGAGATACGATAGATACCTCCCTCTACTCGAAGGCTTCTGATGAATCCCAAAGAAATTTACCAACGCTTGCTTTGGAAACCTTGTTGATTACTTCCGTTGATACGGATACGGAGACGGTTGATATTGTTCTCGGGGCTATTTTTTCTGGTAAATACCGACTCCATGAAGCACATCCAGGACTGGCCGTTGACACGATCACTCGCGAGATGTTGACAACCAGTCACCTCCCGCCGCATCCAGTGGCAATGCAATTTTTTCAAGGACGTATTGATGATTTTTAGCGCCTTACTTATTATTTTTTGGCGGAAAAAAATAAACTCAATACGCTCAAAGATTACAATTTGCCACCTTTAGCCAAGGTATTTATCCCGCTTGCGAAGTTAACGGGATGCTCTCTATTTTTTCTGCTGCTTTTTTTTAAGGTTATGCCACCATTGCAAACGTTTAGCTATCTCCTTTTCAAAACCGAATTGGGAGGGTGAGTAGTAGGTCTTTTCCTGCATTTCATCCGGAAAACATTTCTGGTAGGCATAACCCTCCTCAAAATCGTGGGCATATTTGTAATTTTTCCCATAACCTAAATCGGCCATTAATTTAGTTGGCGCGTTGCAGATATGGAGCGGTACCTTAAGGTGGGCTGTGCTCAGGGCATCTTTTTGCGCTTTTAAAAAGGCTACTTCACAACCGTTGCTTTTCGGGGCTGCGGCAAGATAAACAACCAACTGGGTCATAGCTGTATTCGCTTCCGGCATACCCAGAAAATGCACTGCTTCCTTAACCGCGATTGCCTGGGTAAGAGCGTTTGGATCGGCAAGCCCTATATCTTCACTGGCGATGCGCACCATTCTTCTAACCAGATACATGGGATCCTCTCCGGATTCAAGCATCCTGGCAAGCCAATACAGAGCTGCTTGGGGATCACTGCCTCGAATTGATTTATGGAGAGCGGAAACCAGATTATAATGTTCTTCACCGCGTTTATCGTAGAAAAGAGACCTGGAGGAAAGCGCTTCAAGGGCGAACTCTGGAGTTATCTCATTGCTCTGTCCAGCCCGGCGACAGATCATTTCAAGATTGTTGAGCGCACGGCGAGCATCCCCGCCGCAACGGTGGGTAATAATTTTAAGAATTTCCTCATCCAGCGTAGAGCTGAGATCGAGGCAGGAGACCCCACGACGCAGAATGGCTATGATTTCTTCTTCTTCGAGATGCTTGAGCACAAAAACATGACAGCGCGACATCAAAGCAGGAATTACTTCAAAAGAAGGATTTTCAGTCGTGGCACCAAAGAGAATTACAGCACCTGATTCAACGTAGGGAAGAAACGCGTCCTGTTGGGATTTGTTGAATCGATGGATTTCATCGATGAAAACAATTGTTTTCCTGTTTTCTGCCCGCAACAGGTAATCGGCTCGTTCCATTATTTCCTTTACCTTGCCTATCTTGGAAAGGACTGCACTGAAGGCAACAAAGCCAAGAGATGTATTTTTTTCTATGTAGCGAGCGATGGTGGTTTTACCGGTACCTGGTGGACCCCATAGGATGAATGAACTGAATTCGTCCTTATCAATCATGCTGCGGAGGACGGATCCTTCCTGCAGCAAAGAATCCTGACCATATATGTTGTCAAGCCGTGTGGGCCTTACTTTTTCGGCAAGGGGGATGTTGGTTGGTAGTCCAAGAGGATCGATAATATTCATTTGGTTGGTCATGCTGAAACCTCCTGAAATGGCGGAAATATCAATATAATAAATATTGTATACCACCTTGAGTTGTTGTCGCAAAGATATTACTGTAGTACGGAAAGTGAGGTTGAGAGATTACCCCTGAGAGTAACCGTTGAGATGATCATGACTACTCTTTACAGTCGGCTCCAGCAACAATCAAATAATGTACACCCCCTTTGAGATTTTCTCAATTGATGATAGATTCTTGGCGAATCTTTTCGGTGCCTGCCCTTATGTTCAGACATATTAATTCAGCAGAAACTGGGTAAGCCGTTGCATTATTGTCTGTTTCGTGCTTTTTTATGGGGCAGAAAGGAAGAGTAATAGATGTATTTTATTGATGCATGAAAACCCAAATTTAAGGTGAGAAGGAAAGATAAAGATGTTTAAGCAATGCCCCATGTGCGCCAAAGTATGGGAAAATAGGGATGAGTTTATCGCAGATAGTACTTTGGTGCTTGAAGGATATCAGGTGAATTTTGACTATCTGGAAATGGGGTTGTTTTATTTCACCCATGAAGTGACTGGTTGTTTTTCCACCATGGCCATACAGGCAGGTGAATTTTTCTATCTCAATCCGGTTAAGCCTTATGCTGACAGGAAAACACTCTCAGATGAGTGCCCATCCTATTGTTTGCACAAAGAGAATTTGCAAAGGTGTCCGGCTAAATGTGAATGTGCGTATGTAAGAGATGTTATGGGGATTCTCCAACAGTTGAAGACTGATATAGCAAATGCAACATTAGCAAAGAGTAAGGTTAAGGTCGTAGAATAAAAAGACACCAAGCTTGTATTTTTTAGTGATTT
>JASJDT010000001.1 GCA_030065655.1 Desulfocapsaceae bacterium
GCCAGAATATTTGAAGAAGATAAAGACGGCATCTTTATTGACAGTTGGAACAACTCTACCGAAAAAGCCTGGGTGTATTACGTCGCCGGAGTAAGACATCTTGAAAATGGAAATATGGACAAGGCTACTGCACTGTTGCGCGAGGCTGCAAAAGCAGCGCAAAAGGATGAATGGCCAATGTATCTTACTCTGGCAATGCTTGCCAGACTAGCACAGGAAGAAACAGACGGCCTTGAAAAACTCTCCGAGTTTCTAAAGGAACTGAGGAAGTCTGCCAAGCAGAGACAGGAGGTGGAAGAATTGACCTCAAAACTCATGACTGAATTTGAGAAAACCAAAACAGAACCGAAAAAAAGAGCGGAAATACTTCACGACGTCTCCGAGCTACAACCTGACAACAAGAAGCTTATCGCCTATGCCGCTTTTTATGAGGCAATGAGCTCTCAGTGGACGGAAGCGCTCGATACAGCCAGCAAATATCTTCAGTTAGATGGCCGGGAAGAGTCGCTAAGGCTGGCAACCCGGGTGCTTGTTGGTGGTATTCTCAAACAGCTGGACAAACAAGACGATGCCAGGGAACATCTCGAAGAGATTCGGAGAATGACGGACACTCCCTGGTACAGGCAAATATGCGATACCCTGCTTCACAACCAGTCGGCTACGGAACTTATCGATAGTGCCGGCAATGTGCCGGAAAAAATTCTCACCGCCTACACTGCTCTGGGCTTCAGCGCCGAGGCAGCCGGCAATCATGGCCTGGCCGTGCAATATTACCGCGAGGCACTGGGCTCTTATCTTGACAACTGGACAGAATATGAACTGGCCCGCCAGCGCTTCCTCAAATTGCGTGAAGATGCCAAGAATCCGTAACCTGATTGCGTAAACATCACTAAAAATATATTGCAATTATAAGCCATTATGCAGCTACTCCAGGGAGAAAGAAATGAGCCGATACAGGTCGGATCTTCAATAGAAAAATTGAGATAGTGCCAAAATAACCAGATATCCAGACATTTTAATCATTCTCCACCTACCTTTTTTCATTTTTCACAGGATTGTTGAACATCGGGTGGGTATATGTTTTGTTCATAGGTCAATATTGA
This sequence comes from Desulfocapsaceae bacterium, assembly GCA_030065655.1. Taxonomy (GTDB): domain Bacteria; phylum Desulfobacterota; class Desulfobulbia; order Desulfobulbales; family Desulfocapsaceae; genus Desulfopila_A. The sequence goes on from JASJDT010000001.1 coordinate 1,104, forward strand.
GTAATACAAGGTTTACAAGGCATCAGTCTGCAGTATGTTAACTTGCCTAACCCATAGGTTAAATCAGTGACCTGATATTTCAGCTTGGAATTACTGTCTTAAATACATATTGTATCGAGAGATAAAATTATGGTGTGTATATGAAATTTTTTGGTTTGCTGAGAACTCCCAAAAGTAGATGAACTTAACAGTCAAGCTAAAAACATTGAAATTTCAGAGTTTTTAAGGAGGAAGCTAATATGAGTGAGAAGGCCACATTGAGTGTTGGCGGCAAAGAGTATGAGCTGGACGTTACGGTTGGCAGCGAAAACGAAAAGTGCATCGATATCCAGAAACTGCGGGCAGAATCAGGCTACATCACTATGGATCCAGGCTTTGGCAATACCGGTTCATGCTATTCGGATATCACCTATGTCGACGGCGCCAATGGCATCCTCCGCTATCGGGGTTATCCCATCGAAGATATCGCCGAAAAAGCAAGTTTTGTGGAAATATGCTCACTCCTCATCTACGGTGAACTCCCTAATGCAGAAATCCTCAGCAAATTTAGAAGGGCTCTCGCCGAACATGCTCCACTGCACACCAGTCTTGAAAAGCACTTCGCCGGTTTTCCGCAGGGATCGCCGCCCATGGCCATCCTCTCTGCCATGCTCAATCTGGTATCCTGCTTTCATCCCGACGTTCTTGAGGTGTATTCGGAAGGTCACGGATTCGATCGAACCGCAGCACTCCTGCTTTCCAAGGTTCGCACCATCGCCGCCTATTCTTACCGCATGTCTATCGGCAGGCCGCTCAATCAACCGAATCCCAACCTGGACTACAGTGCCAATTTTCTCCACATGATGTTCTCTGAACCTTACCGTGAATATGAAGCCAATCCCGTGATTGAAAAAGCGCTGTCACTTTTTCTGATTCTCCATGCAGATCATGAGCAGAACTGTTCCACCTCCACCGTTCGGGCAGTGGCCAGTTCCCGCGCCAACCTGTTCAGCTCAATCGCTTCCGGGGTTTGTGCCCTCTGGGGACCGTTGCACGGTGGTGCCAATGTCGGCGTAATCAAAATGCTTGAAGATATAAAAACTTCGGGTCGGCCTATCGATCATTATCTTGATATGGCCAAAGACAAATCCAATGACTACCGACTCATGGGTTTTGGTCATCGCGTCTACAAGAACTTTGATCCTCGCTCACGTATCCTCAGAAATAAAGTCGATGTAGTTCTTAAGGAACTCAACAGGAAAGACCCTCTGCTCGATATCGCTTTGGAGCTTGAAGAAAAAACCTTGAAGGACGACTACTTCATCAGCCGCAATCTCTATCCCAATGTCGACTTCTACAGCGGTATACTTTTGCGAGCAATCGGCATCCCACTTGATATGTATACGGTCATGTTCGCCATTGGCAGAATGCCCGGTTGGATTGCCAACTGGCGCGAATTGCACGATCAGCGCCTGCGGATCGCCAGACCGCGACAGGTCTATACGGGAGCAACAGAAAGATCGTTTATACCTCTTGAAGAGAGATAGCGTTGCCACTGCAGAAAAAAATCTCAGTTTGACCGAAAGAAAAAAACTTACTTCAGCAACAACAGAAAAATTTTGGACTTATCGGGAGAGATTTCTCTCTCCCGATGGGTTTTGTCGCATATCAACTCACCGTGAAATACTCTCAACCTGGGTACCTTGCTTCAATGTAGTCAGTGAGATGGCGAATCTGGACATCTTTCACTGTACTTTTAGCCTTCACCACATCGCCTCATCAGATCATCAACGTCGTCCTCGGGAGTCACCACGATAACGTCCCGAGTCATCATCTCACCCACTGTAATGGTCGTGATATGCTCAGGATGATAGCGGATGGCCTTGAGCACATCATTCGGAGCAAGTATGCCGATTATCTCCTCGTGCTCGTTTACCACGACAACTGAGCCTATTCGGTCATCTAAGAATGTGGACAATACCTCGACAAGTGGATACTCCTCCTTGGTCTTTGCGACCTGCGATCCTTTTTCAGCTAGTATATCCTTTGTCTTCATAGCTATACTCCCTGTTACTTTCGCCATGGAGAAGGAACCTCTCTCCCGAGCAATTGATTAAAGGACTCTTCCTTGCTGCTAAAAGTTTCTCCTCACCTTATCCTGTCCGAAAAACCTTTTTCTTTCATTTTATCATGTTCAGCGCTATCCACCTAACCAGTGCATATGATTCCAGAACAAAGCCGCGTTAGAAAACAAGGCAGCAAATACAAAACATACCTGTTCTAATAGCTAGATTAGAAGAGTTAAAAATCCAGACCTATCTTTAAGGGAGAGAAAGAAAAAGCTCTTGGCTGGCTTCGGCCTGGGTGGTGAGAAAGTCTATGGTCGTTCGCACTCTGGCAAGCTGGCGTGAGTCGGGATTGACCTGCAACCAGTACCCCCTTTTGATGGACCTCTCAGGCAGTACTGGCAGAAGAGACCTGTCCCTGCTCGCCATAAAATAGGGAATAATGCCGATGCCTGCCCCTGCCGCTACTCCATTCATCTGGGCGATGACCGTGGTACTGCGAAACTGAGGGCTTAGACCCGGCAGGATTTCTTCCATGAACTGCAAATCCCGATCGAAGAGCAGGTCGTCTATATAACCGATGATTCTGTGCTCTTTCAAATCCTCAACCTTTGTAATTTCCGGATGGTTTTGCAAGTATTCCCGGGTTGCAAACAACCCCAGTCGGTAATCGGTTAATTTTCTGATAATAATATTACCCGTTTGCGGTCTACGAACTGTGATGAGAATATCGATTTCCCGCTTGGAAAGGCTGTAGTACATGGGTACGGCAATTAATTCGACCTCCAGGGAGCTGTGGATGGTCTGCAGCCTGGCTAGACACAAAGGCAAATAACTGTTGCCAATGCCGTCAGGTGCACCAATACGGATTGTCCCCGCCAATTGTTCGTTGTTTCCTGAAACCGATTCCTCCAGGTTGAGCACGGTACTTTCCAGCCGTTCGGCAAATTCTATCAAGCGCTCCCCATCGGGAGTCAGACTGCAGCCCTTCTCCGTTCTTTGAAAAAGTGTGGTATGGAGTGACTCCTCCAGAGCTGATATCCGCCTGGCTACGGTGCTGTGCGTCACTTTCAGTTCATGTGCCGCGGCTACAAAGCTGTTTTTCCTGCTCAAGGTAAGAAAATAGCGCATGTCATTCCAGTTAATCACTTTGTCTGCCTCCTCATCGTCTCTTTAACTCCTCCTCCATTACCACACTGCTCCATTATCGAAGTATAGCATGATAACTTTAAAAGCTGTGCATTTTTGCACAACAAGTTTGCATTAAGAGCTGTTTACTGAATGATAATATATGCGCTATGGTTTTTTTGTAGAAATCTGGTCTCGCGAGCTGGTTTCATCATCTACTCTTCCGGACAACGTCAACTTATGGAGGTAGCGGTATGAACAAGAGCAGCCACCAACGTCAACAAGACCACAAGCAGAATATCAGACAGGAAAAAATGATCACGAACGGCAAGCATCTTCATGACCAAGCTATTGGCATGGCGCTATTGAAAGTGCTACATTTCTCCACGAGCATCGTTCAGCATGAACCAAGGACGAGGCATCGACCGCAACCAATGAAATACAGCTGATCACCAGCAAGAGATAGGCAAGACAACGGAAATTTTACATGGATATCGCCGCAACAACCGACAAAACAAGAAAAATACGCTCCTTTAGTATCGCCAAATGGTCAATATTCGGGGTGTTGATACTCACTTACATCCTGGTTTACTTTCATCGCATGGCTCCGGGAGTGGTGAGTCAGGATCTGATGGGTGCCTTCAATATAACCGGTGCCCAACTGGGAACCCTGTCCTCCATTTATTTTTTCGTTTATGCCTTTATGCAGCTGCCCTCAGGCGTGCTCGCCGATACCCTCGGCACCAGAACTTCGGTGATTAACGGCAATATCATCGCCGGCCTGGGTTCGATCCTCTTCGGCATGTCGGAAAGTTTCGAAATTGCCTGCCTGGGGCGTTTTTTCGTGGGACTGGGCGTCTCGGTAGTGTTCGTCTCCATCATGAAATCCAACTCTGTCTGGTTTCATGAACGGGTCTTCGCCATCATGAGCGGTCTGACCCTGCTCATCGGCAATCTCGGCTCGGTGCTTGCCGCAGGCCCTCTTGCTGCCATACTTACCGTCCTGGAATGGCGCAGTGTCTTCGTCGGAATCGGCATCCTTTCACTGGTGCTGGCCAGTTTAGGATTCTTCATTGTACAGAACAAACCGGAAGACCTCGGCCTTCCCTCCCCAAATGACTACGGTTCAGCCCAGGACGGCAGCAATCCCAAGAGCTGGTATGCTAACCTGTTATCGGTGGTCCTTACCCGTCGCGTCTGGCCGGGCTTCTGGGTCCAGTTTGGGATGATCGGCAGCCTGTATTCCTTCATGGGGCTTTGGGGGGTTCGCTATCTTCAGGATGTTCACCATGCCGATAGAGGCCTGGCGGCAGCCCACATTACCGTTATGCTCCTCAGCTTTGCTGCCGGATCGCTCTTTTTCGGCTGGTTCTCGGATCGCTTAGGCAAGCGCAAACCCATCATCGTCGGTTGCGTAATGGGTTACCTCGCTACCTGGCTGATGCTCATCTACCTGCCCTGGACACCAGGAGCGCAAGGGTATCTATTGTTTGCCATAATGGGCTTGATGGGGGCCGGCTTCGTCGTCACCTTCGCTGCCGCCAAAGAGGTAATTCATCCCGATCTCTCCGGTATGGCCGTCAGCACAGTCAACACCGGCTGCTTTATTGGTACGGCGCTCATGCAGCCGCTTTTCGGCTATGTGATGGACACGTTCTGGGATGGCAGAATAGTTGATGGTATCCGGATGTATTCAACGACGGATTATACCTATGGTTTCTACCTGGTTCTGCTCTTTGCCGCTATCGCCATCATAGGAGCCCTCAGATTGCACGAAACCGGCGGCAGAAACATCATCGCCACCAACAACCGGTGAAGCTCCATCAGTGACTTCCATTTAGTTTCCACCCGAAATGCCTAGCTTACGGATGGGAACCGTTAGTCCCGGCTGCGGTCAATCCTGAACGAGGCTACGAAGGGCAGGTGATCTGAGACCCTCTCCCGGAACCTGTCCCGGCCCATATCCATACTCCAGTGCATGGGAAAGACCCTTAAGCTGCCGCGAATGTATTCGGTACTGTAGGTTCGACTGATGGCGAAACCATCGAGGAGGTTGGCTCGCCCGGCTGGGAGAATATGGGAGAAGCGCTCCTGCAGATCCCAGGACGAGACAAAGTCCATCAAATCTTCACCGCCCAGGTGATGAAAGTTACTGACATCCTGACCCGGAATCATGTTGAAATCGCCAACAAGAAGAATATCTTCGCGACTGGCTTGGCGCTGCTGGGTAATATAGTTGCCGATAACCTGCGCCTGCTGATCACGGATTTCCTGCTCATCACCACCACGCCCGGATTTGAGATGCACGACAATCAGTTTGAAATCGAACTTGCCAATGCGCATATTGAGGACGAACGCCTTTCGCCGCCGGGAGTCGCCAAGATCCGAGCCTTCGAGAAGATGTTCGTTCCAGGCAGTGATCCCCTGTTTGTAAAGCACCCCGATGTGCAGGTCATTTGCCTGTTCAATCATCGAAGATTCGTAAACCACACCTTTTTCAGCTAGACCCTGTTTAAGAGACTCCAGCATGCTTGGTGGGTTGATCTCCACCAGGGCGACGACTTCCGCATCCAACAACGCCAACCCTTCAATCTGATAGGCTTGACGCTCCACCGGAATCCCCCAGTACCCCGCCAGATTCCAGGTCGCAATCCTTGCAGTACTATGGTCAAAACTTGCCATTTTCCACCTCCCGTTCAGCCGGATTTTAAAGTTTTACACAACCACCTCTCCTGACTAATACATACAGTGCTACTGCAATCTCAAAAAGCAAGATAGCATTTCTTTGAGCTCCGATTGTTATGGTAATAGCATAGAGCTCCAAAACTATTTATTTGTCAATTTTACAAACACTTGATTCTATTCTTAATTCAGAAAAGCGGACTGTTTAGCTTTATTGCCACAATTTGATGGTTTTGTTAAACAGGAACAAGCAACTTAGAAAGAAGTATTGCCTCTGTTGAGCTATAATGTGTACTTAATATCTGAGTTTGGAGTTTGCTTATAAGAAACAGTTCTACTACTATAAAACAGATATAAGTATCCAATCTCTATAGAGCTAAAATAATGATCTGGAATTACATCCTCTATCTTCTTTACGGACTGGCTTTTTTTACCTTAGGAGTTGCCATCCTTTCGCGAGATTTGCGCTCTAGTGAACTGGGTATTGCAAAAATATTATGGCTACTTGCCCTATTCGGGATCACTCACGGTTTCCACGAATGGTTTGAGTTTCTCGTCTATCTCAGCCCTCTGACACCATCGCTTAACTACTCACTTTTTCGCTTGTTGTTAGTCAGTTTGTCGTTTTTCTTCCTCTTGTATTTCGGGTTATTCCTCATCATCATAAGTTTTTATGGAGACAACGCTCTTAAAACCACTCCAATTCACATAAAAGCATTAATTGGCCTGTCGGCTCTAATACTGATATTTGTTTCCATTGCCTTTGATATAAAAAGTGGAGGTGATATTCATATTAGAAGGATGGTGGCATTTCCGGGTGCTTTATTGTCAGGCGTCGGGATTGTCTACTACTCCAGAACCGTACGTATTTTCTCAAAAAAGGTAGCGAAAAATTTTATTTTAGCCGGCATATCCATGATCTGCTACGCCATATTTACAGGGCTTATACCGTCAGACGTCTCCATTCCTGTACTGAACCTTCAGATTATCATTTTCCGGGGTATAAGTGCTTTATTCATCATGTATTTCACAATTAAAGCTCTTTCTGTTTTCAGCCTGGAGCAGAACAAACTGATAAATGAGAAACTGCAAAGATTTGCTCAATCTGAAAAACTCGCATCAATGGGAATGCTCGCTGCAGGAATTGCTCATGAGATTAATAACCCACTTACCAACGCTATGCTCAATCTTGAGATGGTAAAAGAACGTCTGAGCGGAGAGGAAAAAGTAGAAAATAAACTGTCATCAATTGATAGAAATCTCAATCGTGCAGCAAAAATAGCCGGGGAACTCTTGCATTTTTCAAGGGATAAAGAAGATACCTTCGAACGAGTAAACCTCAATGAGGTAATCACCAGCAGTATCAATCTGGTAAAAAACCAGAAAAGAAACGTCAAAATCAACCTTTCTCTAAAGGAAATCCCTGACATTATGGGGATACCTTACAAGCTTCAGGAGGTAGTAATAAACATCTTGCTAAACAGTATGGATGCCAATGAAGAAGGTGACTTTATTGACATAACAACTTGTAATACAGGAAATCAAGCGATTATGGAAATCACGGATACAGGCCACGGTATACAGGCAGATGACCTGCCAAAAGTATTCGATCCTTTCTATACAACTAAAGAAATTGGTAAAGGAACTGGACTTGGCTTATCGGTATGCTACAACATCGTCAAGCAGCACAATGGCGATATTTCTCTGGTAAGCAGTGAAAACGGTGGCACTGTTGTTACCGTTTCGTTTCCTGTTGGAGATAATTATGAATGAACTGGTATATGTGGTAGACGACGATACAGACTTGCGTGAAAGTATTACTGAGATTCTTTCAGAAGAAGGTTTTGCCGTTCGTTCGTTCGCAGGTGCAGAAACTGCCCTTGCCGGGTTCGATACTGCTATTCCTCAAATAGCCATCGTAGATTACATGATGCCTGGCATGGATGGAATGACTCTCATATTCATGATCAAGAAAAAGTATCCAAGGCTAAAAGTCATCATGATTACGGCCTTTTCCACAGTCGAGAATGCAGTTGCTGCCATGAAGGGAGGGGCTGACGATTATCTACCCAAACCTTTCAAAAAAAATGACCTCCTGACGGCCGTACGTCGCAATCTTGAAGAAATTAGATTTGAACAAGAAATTGAAGGACCGGGAATGGATGAAATATTGGCATGTCTAGCCAACCAAATACGAAGGCAAATTCTCAAAGCCCTCCATACCCACGGCAAAATGAGATTTATGGATATTACTCGTGATCTTGGAGCAACTGATCATACCAAGGTTAATTTCCACCTAAAGAACCTTAAAATCCACAAACTCATATCCCAGGACAGGGATAAACTGTATACCCTCTCTTCCCAAGGGAAAAAAATGATCGAATATCTCTCCCTCCTGTCAAAGAAACTACAGTAGCCATTTCCAAATGTTACATGGTTTTGTGAATTGTAATTCACAATATTGTCCACTTTGTCAGCAACGATTATCTAGAATCCACCTCTCTATAAAAGATATAATCAAGATAACACTGGATAGAAGTGTCATCTCCTAACTGAAAAAAATAGCCTCGCAGCGTTGCTGTTTTGTTTAAGACCCCTGAAGTATGACGCGCACTGCAAGAGAAATCAAATCTCGACTGCGCAAACTTCTAACTCACCACTCTATAGGGAGGAACAAATGAACAAATTGGTTATTTTGTTAGTCACAATTGGGTTGGCTATTGGAACGTCGGCAATAGCAGCAGATCAAACCCTGGTAAGCACTAAAGCACCTTCACCAATTAAACTTGATGGCATGGCAGATAAAGCCTGGGACTCAGCAAAGGGGATAACTGTCACGGTGGATGAAACACCCTATGAGCCTGACAATGGTTATGAAGGAATCCGGGAAACCGACGTAACCATCAAGTCCCTGTATGATGACAAATATGTATATTTTCTCATCACCTACAAAGATCCGACCAAAAGTCTCGAGCGTTTTCCCTGGGTAAAGCAGGCTGACGGAAGTTGGAAGAAGTTGGAAAACAAAGACCAGACAAAGCATGAGAACACCTACTATGAGGACAAGTTTGCAATGTACTGGAATATCAGTACAAAAGGTTTTGAAGAAGATGGGTGTATGATTTCCTGCCACCTTGACATGGAAGGCGACTCTTCTGCAGGAAGAAAGTTTACCGCCTCAGCCGATGAGACGATAGACATGTGGCATGCTAAATATGTACGCTCTCTGCCCATGGGGATGTTTGATGATCAATATGTCGACAACAATACCGATCCCAAAGCTAATAAAGGGTGGGGAAGAAAGGGTGATACAGGTAAAGGTGGCTACAAGAACAATGACAATGCAGACAAGTCGGCACCTGCATACATGAACCTAAGTCCAACTGCTGATGAGATGTATTATGTTATCCCTAGCAAAAAAGTTCCTTTTGTTGATGATTTTAAATCTGGCGATGTGGTTCCCGGTATAACCATCTCCCCAATGATGGGCGGCAGAGCCGATATCCTCGCCCGAAATGAGTACAAGGATGGCATGTGGACCCTGGAAGTAATGCGTGCACTCAAAACCGAAGGAGAAAATGCAGAGACCCAGGATGTGCAGTTCACAGATATGTCAAAGACCTACCCCTTTGGCATCGCAGTGTTCGACAACGCCCAAATCAATCATCTCTTCCATGTCGAAACACTCGAATTGAAATTCAACTGATAATCACTATCTCTTTATATCATTAGATGATCAAGGCGACTCTTTTTCCAAGAAGAGTCGCCTTTTTTTACTATCACCGTAGAAGTTGGAATTTCAACAAACAAAGAATAAAAAGAGTAAGCAAATTGGTAATTATCTCAGTGGCGGCCAAAAATAAACCTAAATACACTTCAACAAATAACTTTATATCGATATACAGTAAATCTATGACTACCTTCGGCTAACGTTGATCTGCACAGGGCATGTATGAGAAATAGGTAGAAGAATATATCGAATACAGACCTATGCCTTAACACCGTTTATGGATTGGTTTGTATAATCTAAAAATAGAACTTTTTAGCTCTCAAGATCAGCATGCCCTTTTGTCACGTAACAACATTTCGGCAAATACTATAACACCAATTGTACCGTACGAGGAAAACGTGTGTGCCTCATTATAGTATGCGGTTGTGGCAGTCTTAAAATTATGGAAAGGTTCGAAGTCTATCATTAGATTGTCTAGAAATATTTATTCATTCAAATAACTTCTATCCAGCAAACCCAAGAAGAATCACATAGGTTTTCTGTTTCACCATCCTTTCCATGCTGGCTTTTTTAGCTAGGGCACAAATATTCAATGAGCAATTATCAACATGAATTTTCATTTTGTTAACTTTAGTATTTGCGGAAACGTTAAATTATGAACATAGTGTTAAAACAGGTGTTAAAACGTTTTTGTAACGAGGTGTTCAATGCAAGATGAAAAATTAATGCGCTCCTGGAAAATGGTGGTGGACCTTATTCCTGACGGCGTGATGGTTGTTGATAATAAGGGGATGCTGGTTTCGGTCAATCAGGCCATGATTGATATTACCGGCTACAGCCAGGAGGAACTTCTTGGTAAACCCTGCACTATTCTCGGGTGTAGCAGTTGCGAAATAGAAGAACAAGATCCCACCGGCAAACACTGGTGTAAACTTTTCAGCCTTGGTCACGTAAATATGCAGAAGGCTGAGATGACCAAAAAGGATGGCTCCACCATCCATGTAATGAAGAATGCCTCTGTCATACAGGAAAACGGTAAGTTTATTGGTGCCGTGGAAACACTCACCGACATAACCGAACTTGTGGAAAAGGAAAGTCAGATAGAGGCCTACCGACGCGAACTCCAGTCAGAATATACCTTTGAAGGTATGGTAGGGATCTCATCGACAATGCAACGGGTGTTCAATATGATCGCCAACGTTGCTGAATCGGACGCACCGGCTCTTATCATCGGTGAAAGCGGTACCGGTAAAGAACTGGTTGCCCGGGCAATACATGAAAATTCCAATAGAAAGTCGAAGCCTTACATCCAGGTGAACTGCGCTGCTCTCAACGAGTCGGTATTGGAAAGTGAGTTGTTCGGCCATGTCAAGGGTGCCTTTACCGGAGCCTACCAGAATCGGAAAGGTAGATTCGAAGCGGCCAACGGTGGTGATATATTTCTTGATGAAATTGGTGATTTACCGCAATCCATCCAGGTCAAGCTCCTTCGGGTGCTAGAGGAAAAAGTAATTGAGCGTGTCGGTGACAATCGCTCAATTCCTGTGGATGTGCGCATTATCACTGCCACCAACCGTAACCTCAAGCAACTGGTTGAGTCGGGATCTTTCCGAGGGGATTTTTACTATCGTATCAACGTTCTCCCTATAGAAATTCCACCACTTCGGGAAAGAAAGGAAGATATTCCGGTTCTTGCGCAGCAGTTTTTCAAACACGTTCAACTTAAAAGTAACAAACCGGTACAGAGTATTTCCCCGGAGGCCATGGACGTACTCGTTCATTACTCATGGCCGGGCAATGTGCGAGAGCTGAAAAGCGCCTTTGAATACGCCTTTGTCACCTGCACGGAAGATACTATCAAGCCGAAGCACCTGCCGCCTGATCTCCATACAACCAGTGTGAAGAACATCACATCAGCACCTGTTAAGTTGAGTTTGGACGAGCAGAAGAAAAGCGCCCTCGAAGAGGCTCTTCGTCAAGCTGGAGGTAATAAATCTGAAGCTGCCCGCATCCTTGGAGTTTCGCGGGTAACTGTTTGGAATCAGATGCATAGATACGGTATCACCTAGCAATCCTTCAACCCTAAATTAAGAATGCTTCTCATTCTTTTTCTCTCCCGCTATTTTCTGGCACGATCCTTGCTATTTAATCATTAAGGTATTTTCCTTTTCGCTAAAACAACGAGGTGATCACCTGCGCCTGCACACACGCCCTCGTAACTGTTTAGCTGAAGACAAGATATGCCGAAATAGCCGTTTTCAGCCAGTTACAGCGAATTGGCCGGAAAATAATAAATGGGAAAAAGCATTGATCTACTATTGCTCGACGCCTGCTTGATTTATTAATTAAGGTAATAATAAAACAAAAACCACTTATGAAACCTCCGTTCCAAACATATTTCCCGCCTTCACAAAACAGTTACGATAGGAGCAGGCTGCCCTGCCGACATCTTCACCTAGGCCGGCAAAATTCAGTGTGCCGGGCTAATCTTCAAGATATTATCCAGGAGAAACATTATGAAAGTTGAGATTTCGCGAAGGAAATTCCTCCAAGGCAGTGTTGCGTTGACAGTGCTCGGTGGAACCTCGCTCAGCGGCGCCGATGTTTTGGCTAAGAGTGCCGAAAAGGAGAAGCTGGCAGGAAACAGAACCGTTCCCACCGTCTGTGAGATGTGCGTCAACAAATGCGCTGCCATCGCAGAGGTAAAAGATGGTGTTGTCAAAAAGCTTGATCCTAATCCCTACTTTCCCAAGTCCAGAAATATGCTCTGCGCCCGCGGCGTGGCTGGAATTAAAGCCCTCTATGATCCCGATCGCCTTAAATACCCCCTGCTCAGAGTTGGCAAACGCGGTGATGGCCGCTATAAGAAGGTCACCTGGAACGAGGCCTACGAATACATCAAAGACAAGATGGTCACAATCCTCGAGGAAGAGGAAGACAACCGGTCCTGCATTGGCTACTGCGCCGGTGAAGGTCTGGCTGAGCATACCTTCAAATCCTTCATGGCCCAGAAGATCGGCAGTGCCAATTTCCTGAACCACTCTACTATCTGTCTGCAAACCGCGGTTTCCGGCTTTGCTCTCACCTTGGGAGACTACGGCCAGGCGGATCTGGAAAACGCCAAATATGTGATCATGGCTGGGGCCAACCGGGCCGAAGCCATCGTGACCCCGGATACCATGGACATCTTCAAGCGTACCAGGGGCAGAGGGGCCGAACTGGTGGTTGTCGACCCGCGGTACACCAAAACCGCTATGCACGCCGACACCTATCTACCCATTAAACCGGGAACTGATCTTGCCTTTGTTCTGGCCATGACCTATGTCACGCTCAAAGGGCAACTCTACAACAAGACCTTCGTGGAGAACAACTTTAACGATTTTGATGCCTATAAGAACCATATCATCAGCAATAATTACACCCCGGAATGGGCGGAAGAAATTACCGGCATCCCGGCCGATACCATCTGCAAGGTTGCCCATGACTTCATGAAGGCAGCTCCCCAGGCCATCTACTATCAGGGAAGGCGTTCTACCTGGTCCAGCAATGATTTTCAATTGCGCCGGGCTATGGCGCTGTTCACTGCGCTGGGCGGCGGCGTTGATGTAAAGGGCGGTATCATTTTTGGCAAGAAACTGCCGCTTGGCGATCATGAAATCAATGCGCCTCTCTACTTCAATGCCCAGCCCCGCATTGATCAGGACCAGGCAGCCATCATCGGTTCCACCGGTTCCTGGGTGGCCTGGCGGGACATGGTCGCTGAGGGCAACACCCCCTATCCTATCCGCGGGATGTTTGTTTACAAACAAAATCCTGTTCTCTCGGTCCCCGATTCGAACAAAACCCGAAAAATGTTGGAGAAGCTGGATCTGATCGTGGTCATCGACACCATGCCGAGCGATACCGCTATGATGGCCGATGTGATCCTGCCGGAATGCACCTATCTCGAACGGGAAGATCCCGTTAAATCCTTTCCCGGGGTTGAGCCGGCCATCGTGTTGCGTCAGAAGGTAATCGATCCCATGTTTGATACCAAGCCGGTCATCGAAATCGTACGCGGCCTGGCTAAAAAACTCACCAAGCCGCTCTGGGAGATTACCAAGAACTACGATATGGACGTCCAGGCGGAATTGGAAAGCGCACCTGAAGAGGAATACTTCAAGGAGTGGGGCTTCGACCTGGCTGACGCCTATACGCACTCGCAGGAGGAGATCAACAAGCACATGTTTGTCAGTGCCCACAACGACAAAGCATGGAAACTCCTGCGCGAGAAAGGTGTCTACTATAGGGGCATGCAGCGCTCTTTCAAAAAAGTAGACGCCAACACTTATGAACATTATCCTCCTGCAGGCAAGACCTATTCGGTGCTGCCTCTGGTGAACAAGGCTGACCGGGAAACCACCATCACTGAATTTTGCGAATCATGCGATCCCTGCGCTAACCCGGCTGATATCGCCCCCTGGAAACGGGTGTTTAAAACTCCCAGCAAGAAAATCGAATGCAACCTGGCCAGCATGACCGACCGCGGCGTCGATGCCATGCCCACCTGGCACGACAAAGACTACGTCAAAGTGCCACCGGGAAAATACAAATTCATAACCGGACGTCATGCTCAGCATACCCATAATGCCACTCAGAATAATGTACTCCTCCTTGAGTTGCTGCCGGAAAACTATCTGTGGATAAACGATGAGGAAGCAAAAAAGATTGGGATTACCGACGGTGATCTGGTGGAAGTGAAAAGCTCCGTGGGCAAAGTGCAGATAAAAGCCTACCCGACCCCCAAGATAATACCGGAGACGGTGTTCTACATTCACGGGTTCGGTTCGCAGTCCTCGGGTCAGAGCCTTGCCCATCGCAACGGGGCAAGCGACAATGAAATAATTGAAGGAGTAATCGAGCCGGTCTTTGGCAGTGCCATCATGCATGACACGCTCGTCTCCGTAAGGAAGGTGTGATTATGAATTACGCAATAGCACTTGATTATCAGAACTGTATCGACTGCCAGGCCTGTGAGGCGGCCTGTAAAGAAGAAAATGGTGTGCAGCTTGGTGCAGATAAACAGCGGATCTGGGTCGGCATGGAAGAAGGCACCATATTTGGCAAGCCCTATGCCAATACCTACCCCGCGCAATGCAGCCACTGCATCGATGCTCCCTGTGTCGACGTTTGTCCGACCGATGCCAGCCATTATGTAAAAGGCGGCATTGTCAAGGTGAATCCCGAGGAGTGTATACTCTGTGAAGAGTGTATCGAAGCCTGCCCCTATGGAGCACGCTTCATTGATGATAACATAGAGTCAGTGGATAAGTGCACCTTTTGCGATCATCGCATCGCCAAAAAGGGAACGACCGCCTGTCAGGCGACCTGCCCAACCAAGGTGAGAACCTTTGGTGATCTGAACGATCCTGAAAGCGAAATAGTCCGGTTACTTAAAACCAGGAGATTTTTCTTTCAAAAGGAAGAAGAAGGAACCTTGCCAAAACTCTTTTTCCTTCTGCCGGAAGATGAAATCTTTGCCAGGCAAAGTGTTTCCAAACAGACAAAGATCTACGCCTGGAAAGACATTGAGGCCAACTATAAGCAAGCCAGCATAAATAGAAGTAAAGATTGGAAGGTGTAAACAAGTTTTTTGATGCTCTGTTTTCAATGGGAAAACTTCGCAAATATCATTAATTGAAAAGGAGGAACCATGCGTTTCAAAATCACTGCAGTACTCGTCCTGGCCCTGGCGCTGATGCTGAACGGCTGTGCCGGCATGAACGGGACCGGCACATCGGCACAGAAAGAACTTACCGCCCCTGCACCGAATGTTCAGAAGCTGATCGACAAGTTTCAGCTCGACATGGTCGACTACGCTTATGTCAAACAGGCAATCGGCAACGGCACTCATGGAGGTGCAACAGCAAAATTGATCGATGCACGGCCGAACAAGAAATTTTTGACGGCCACCATCCCCTCATCCATCAACATCCCGGATACCCAGATAGACCAATATATAGGTCAGCTCGATAATGTAGCCAAAGACACCGAGATCATCGTCTACTGTGGCGGTTGGAAATGCGGAAAAAGCCCCAAGCTTGCCGGCCATCTCCAAAAACTGGGCTATACTGATGTCAAGCTGTACCAGGCAGGTATGCCGGAATGGGCAAGCCGTGATTACATCGAAGTAGGTTTACCTGTGGTTAAGGCTGCTTTGGAAAAAGATTCGGCGCTGCTCATGGATGCCCGTCCCCGCAAGAAGTATCTGGCGTCAACCATTCCCGGCGCGATCTACATGTATGACGTGGAACTCGATCGACTTTCCAGTCGCTTTCCTGTTAATAAGAACGAGGCCATCATTGCCTTTTGCGGCGGCTATAAATGCGATAAATCACACATTGTTGCCAACAAGTTGATTGCCGAAGGGTACACCGATGTTCGTGTATTTGCGGCAGGTCTGCCCGGCTGGAAAAAGGCAGGACTGGCAACAACCGGTGGTGGTGCCGCAGCGAAACCTGCCAAGAAAGAAGCGGTAGCGGAAGCGAAATTTATCGAAGGCATCAAAGTCGGTGAAGATGAAGGAACCGTAGACGGTGAATGGTATTATGCAAAACTACAGAACGGCAACCTGCCTGACAACAGCGTTCTCGTGGATGTGCGGGGCCCTGAGGACTTTGCCGCTGGTCATATTCCTGGAGCCATCAATGTCAAAGCGGGCGACCTGACGGCCATGCAACTTGCTGCTAAACTGCCTGAAGACAAAATCTCCATTTTTGTATGCGGCAGCGGTGCCCGGGCCATGGAAGCCTACTTCAAGCTCAAGGACGCTGGCAAAGATGTCTCCAAAGTGATGTACTTTGATGCCAATGTCAGCTGCGTAACCGGCAATAATTGTGAGATCGAAGTAAACGAGCCCCTGGGACTCTAAGCAACATTCCTTCGGCATGGCATCTGTTATCGCGCTGCCATGCCGAAAAGCAGATAATTGTAATATTACAAGATACGTGTTTTCATCTAAGGAGGAACTTATGAAGAAAATATTCAGCATAATTTTTGTTCTGGTTATAGCCGTCGGCTTTGCCAGCACACCGGTTTTTGCCGATGCCGGCAAAGGCCAGAAAATATTCATTAAACTGATGAAAAAGCCCTGTGGATTCAACGGTGGCGAAATGGCCAAAAAATACACCCAGGCCGAATGGAAGGAAATCAATGATGCCGGCAAGCTCAACGAGGAGCTGCTTAAGCAGTGCCCCAGTGCCAAACCGCTCAACGATAGATATGTACCACATGTCTATGATTTTCTTTATAACTATGCCAGCGACTCTGGCAATGTACCGGCCTGCTAGGGCTTACTGCTCTTTCGTGGGCAACCTGGGAGTATTTTGATATCAGAACATGGTGGTGCTATGGCATCGCCATGTTCACTGCCAAACCCTAAAAGCATTTAACTACGAACTGAATAGATGCCACCTCTACAACAAACGATGGCTGAATTTATATATGATTGATTCAGCGTGCCCAGCCAATTTGGAATTTTATCTTCATTGGAACGCAACAGGACTTACTAAAAAATGCGAGCAACCTTATGATAGAATCAATCCAAGATGACCATATCAGGGATATTTCCAAGCTGATGAAATCGATTTCGCATCCCATCCGCTTTAAAATCCTCTGTCTGCTCCAGGATGATGAGGCCTCGGTGGGTGATCTGGTGGCCAGACTCGACTCCTCCAACTCCAACATCTCCCAACATCTCAACATTCTACGTAATCAAGGCATCATCGACTACCGCAAGGACGCCAACTATATCTACAACCGGATCACCGACTGGCGGGTCATCGAACTCATCCGCAAAGTGCACCAGCTCTATTTTCTTAATCCTTCTATCACCTCAAGCACTGCTTTGAGCAGCAGTTTAGCACGAAAAAGCCCGGAGTAACCGATCACCACTCCAGAAGCATAGCAAGACAGGAGTGATAATTTCATTTGTATTTGCGCAATATCCCGCGTAATTGATCGTAGGTGAGATCAAGTAGATCGGCCGCTTTTCTTTGATTATATTGTGTCTTTTCCAGAGCGGCTTGAACGAGATCCTGCTCGAGCTTCCGTATTGCTTCTTTGAGAGGTCGTGGCGCCTCGCTGCTTATCTGCACCTCTGCCTCTGCCGTAGAAGAGTCCGTCAACACAGCTTTCTTGTGCTCTTCGGGGGCAAAAGGTGAGATAAACGGATCGAATTCAATGTGGTCGACCACCGCTGAATCTGCTTTGTATACTGCTCGTTCAACCACATTTTTCAGTTCCCTGACATTACCTTGCCACGTGTGTTTTTCTAAATTTCGTGTGGCATTTCTACTAAACCTGGGAGTTTCTGAATGACCAAGCTCAAAGGCCATTCTTGCGGCAAAATGATGAGCTAGGAGAAGAATATCTTCACCGCGATGACGAAGTGGAGGCAGAAACAGAACTTCAAAAGAGAGCCTGTCGAGGAGATCTCTTTTAAACTCCCCTCTGTCAGCCATTGCTGCAAGATCAGCATTGGTCGCACAGACTATGCGGACATCGACCTCAATGGATGTGGCACTACCGACCCGTTCGAACGAGGCATACTCGACTACGCGAAGGATTTTCTCCTGAGCAATCGATGGGATGGCCCCTATCTCATCAAGAAACAGGGTACCCCCGTCTGCTGCCTCAAAACGGCCTATTCTTCTGGTTTCCGCACCGGTGAAAGCGCCTTTCTCATAGCCAAAAAGTTCAGATTCAATCAGTGATGGGGAAAGGGTTGAGCAATTCAAAGTAACAAAAGGCCCCTGCCAGCGTTCGGAAAGAAAATGCAGCCTGCTGGCAGCAAGCTCTTTACCGGTGCCGCGCTCACCCAGAAGCAGCACCGGCCGATCGACCGGAGCTACCCTGGAAAGCTTTTCCTGGAAATCCAAAAATACCTCGGATTGCCCTAGTGCTTCCCGTTGCTGTATAACTCCTCTATCCGGCATGGTCTTTTGCTATGGTTAATCTAACTTATTAATATTCTTTTTCACCATTAATTGGCCAAATATACCACCTATCAACCTAAGTGTCAACCTGTTTATTTCTCGTAATTATTAGTTTTTTTAAAATTATTTTACTATGGCATATTTAATGCTTTCCCAATGGCAAAATCTAATCAAACCAGGAGGACAATCATGGGTATATTTACACGATTTAGAGATATCGTCAGCTCCAACATTAATTCCATGCTGGACCGCGCTGAAGATCCGGAAAAAATGATCAAACTGATGATCCGGGAAATGGAAGACACTTTAATTGAAATAAAATCTTCCTGTGCGGGAGTGATTGCCGGCCAGAAGAAGGTGCAGCGCAGACACTCCGAGATTGTTGAACGGCAAAAACTCTGGTCCGAAAGAGCAGAGCTTGCTGTGAACAAGGGACGTGATGATCTAGCCCGCGAGGCGCTCCTCGAGAAAAGACGTTTTTCTGAGCTTGCCGAAGCATTGGCCAATGAGATTTCCGAGCATGAAGGTCTCATTGAACAGTACCAGAATGATATTCGGGAACTCGAACAGAAGCTTGCCAGCGCCAAGGAAAAAAAGCGCATGCTGATCCAGCGTCATCGCAAGGCCCAGAATAAGAAACGGGCTCAGGAAGATATCAGAAGAATGGACAGCGCTGAGTCAATGGCCAGGTTCGATCATCTTGAAAGCCGAATTGAGCGTATGGAAGCTGAGGCCGATATGGTGAACTACGGTAAGGCGGAAACCATCGAGGATGAATTTGATGAACTAAAATCCGATGAGGACATTGAAAAAGAGCTTGCCAAGCTCAAGGCTGCTGCATACGGTGACCAGGAACAATCAGGTAGCTAACCACAAACTCCAACCACTTTAAATAACCATGGATACAGTCTTTATTGTAGCTATCGTCTTCGGTTCCATAGTCACCCTAGCAGGATTGCTGTGTGTCACCGTTCTTCTTGCCATAAAAATGCGCCACACTGGCCTTTCTGCAAGAGAGAGGAAAAAAAGCAACGATGAAGCTATGATGATTCAGGAAATATATCGGGGCCTCGAAAAAATGGAAGATCGTATTGAAGCCCTGGAAACCATTTTAATGGATGGTCGTACTACCTCAGGAGACAAAAAATGAGCAAATATAGAAACAGCGGCAGAGGCATATACAGATCGAGAGACGGCGTTATATTAGGCGTCTGCAAAGGATTGGCAGACTACTACGATCTGTCGGTGTTTTGGATCAGAGTAGTTATGGTCGGTGTTTTACTGGTAAGCGGCTTTTGGCCGGTACTTGGCATCTATTTTATCGCCGCACTCTTCATGAAACCGGAACCGGTTCAACCGCTTGAAAATGAAGATGAGCGCGAATTTTACCATAGCTATGTGCATTCGCCCAGCAGCGCAGCCCAGAGGCTTAAAAAGAAATTCCAGGATCTTGATCGCAGAATACGCCGGATGGAAGATACCGTCACCGGCCGTGACTACGAATGGGAACGTAAGTTTAACTCCTGAAATTATTGAACAGAGGAAGCTCGAGGCAGTGGGAAAGGACAGCAGACGATATACTAACGACCAAGTTACCAGAATCATCCGTCGAGCACTTGAGTCAAAACAGGCGAGCACCATTTTACACCAGGATTTAGTTGAAATTGGTAAGGAGCTCGGGGTAAGCGAAGATGAGATTCTGGCTGCTGTCCGTGATGAACAGAGGCAGCAAATACTGGATCGAAAGGTTCAACGAAAAAAGGTGGGCTTTAAATACCACCTCTCTAGCTATATCAGCGTCAACATTCTGCTTCTTATAATCAATCTAATGACCCCAGGACCCTGGTGGTTTCAATGGTCGATATTAGGATGGGGTATTGGTGTATTTTCCCACTACAAAGTCATCCAAACTGCGGAGGGCAAGAACAAGTGACGTCTGGTAGTTCCAGTAATCGATATCCCGAACGACATACAACTAATCCTGGACCACTTCAAACGTTCACAAATCCTTTAGTAAGGGTATGGCATTTGCGAACCAATATGTTTTCCGCGCATAATTTGTCAGGTTGGCCCTGGCAATCTTGATTCCCTGAACAGTTCTTATTTTCCCCCGGCATAGTAATCTTCAAATGACTTCAAAGTCTGATTTTGTTGAGCATCAGCTAAACAGTCATAATTTCATCCAATCATCTCAATATAATTTTTCAGTTTTCTAGTTATCATTGTTTGCATGGGCAGCAGGTAGACGATTGCTTGAATTATTAATTCCCTGCATGTTAGAGTAGATGAAATTCCATCAGTTCATTGATTGTTACAAGTGTTTGGTGAATCCATGTCCGCCCACGAGTCTATTAAATTTGCGCGAATCAGCAGCAATGCAAGCTATAGCCGGAGTTTGGCAATTGCGCTATTTGTTCTCATCTCACTTTTCCTCACTGCATGTTTTCAAAGAGGCATTGAGCTAGAGGAAGAGACAACAACCCGGTACATGGGATTTACCAATTTTGAAACAGAACCGGTTCATCCTCTTGTTATTACAACCGATCAGCGCTATCTCTATGCCCTCAACACTGCCGATGATCGTCTGGAGGTATTCAAACTGGTAAATGGTCAACCACAATCCATCGGGGAATCTCTGGTTGGTTTGCGGCCCGTAGCAATTACTCTGACCTCGGACAATAAAGCATGGATAGTCAACCACCTGTCGGACAGTGTAAGTGTAGTGGATCTGACAATCCCCTCACAACCTACGGTTATTCAGACAATTCAAGTCGGAGATGAACCACGAGGCATCGTGGTGGCTGGCCGTACTCACCCACGTGTTTTTGTCGCATGTGCCCGCAGAGACGAGAGTCTGACGCCGGGCATTGGAAGAGCTGAGGTATGGGTTCTTGATCCGCAGAATCTTGACGGCAAACCCCAGATAATCACTCTTTTTGGTACCAAGCCAAGGGCTTTGGCGGTTTCTGAGAATGAAAAATACGTTTATGCAACGATCTTTCATTCCGGCAATAAAACGACCAGTGTAAGTGGAGAAGAGGCCGAGCGACTTGGCCGAATCAGCAAAGATGGTCCCTATACCCTGTTTCGTTACGGAAAACTGCCAAAGGCCGGCGCAATTGTCGCTGAAAGTGACGGTCGCTGGCAGGACAGCAAAGGACAGGACTGGTCAGAGGCAATAGCTTTTGAGCTTCCCGACAACGATGTGTTTATCATTGATACGGAGAGACCGAAACCCCGGCTGACAGGGACCATAAGTGGAGTTGGCACCGTTCTGTTCGATATTGCCGAGCAGCCGGGCACCGGAGAATTATGGGTGACCAACACGAATGCACGTAACCTGACTATTCTCGAGCCGGCTCTCAACTCGCAGTTTGCATCAAATCGGATTACCAGAATACATCCTGGACCCTCCGAGACGTGGAATGTTTCAGCGGTTGACTTGAATCCCCATATCGACCGAAAAAAGGTCACAGGAAACACCAAAGAGAGAGAATTAAGCCTTGCCCAACCCACCTCCATCCTTTTTCATCCAGACGGCAACGAAGCCTACGTTGCTGCATTTGGTTCAGGAAAGATTGGGGTTGTAAACAGTTCCGGTAATGTGATTGATCGGATCGATACAGGCTTTGGCCCTGGAGGATTGGCAATTGCTTCACAACGCAATACTCTTTATGTACTCAACCATCTCGATTCGACCATTTCTACTATTGATTTAACAACTCGCACGCTCCTATCAACCACCCCGTTGAAGCACAATCCAACACCGGATGCGATCAAAGCAGGGCGCCCCTTTCTCTATGATGCAAGCATTACCTCCGGGCATGGTGATCTGTCATGTGCAACATGTCATGTGTTTAGTGATTTTGATGGTGTTGCCTGGGACCTCGGCAACCCAAAAGGCGAAAAAGAAAAGATACCCAGAAAAATTTCCCATCAGGAAGAAAAAGTTAAGCCGCGCCAACTTTATCATCCCCTGAAGGGCCCAATGATGACCCAAAGTCTGCGCGGACTTGCCCACAGTGCGCCCTATCACTGGCGGGGAGATAAATTTGGTGAAGAATCACATCCCAGTCAGGATATCGCGAGCTTTGTTACCTTTAACCCAACCTATGTCAATTTGCTTGGACGCTCGCAGATCATCTCCAGCCAACATATGGAGGACTTTGCCAGGTTCGCCATGACCATTCATTATCCGCCCAACCCGAACCAACGACTTGACAGGACCTTCAGTGAATCGGCTCAAGAGGGATTTGAATTCTACACGGGGACCTTCTTATCCGATCAGCATACGCTGAATTGCGAAGAGTGTCATGCATTGCCCACAGGCTCAAACAATAAGGTGAACTTTGAAGGCTTTCAGGTTGGCAGGGACATGAAGGCTGCCCATCTGCGTAACGTCTATCAAAAGGTAGGTCGTTTCAATGTCACTGGCCCTCAGGTAAGCGGCTATGGCCTCTTACACGATGGCCACATGGACACTATACCCAACTTCCTGCGGCTTGATGTTTTTGTATTTCCAGGAGCAACCAAAGAAGAGCAAGATCAGGTTCGACACCAACTCCACGACTACATAATGGAATTTGATACTGGCATGGCACCGGTAGTGGGAAAACAGGTAACGCTCAACAAAGCCGTGCCTGAAATTGACCGGCAGTTGCTGGGAACTCTCATTGCTCGTGCTGACAAGGGAGATTGTGACCTCATAGCCTACACAAGAAAGCAGGAACAGCAGAAGAGTTGGCTGTACCAGAACGGTGCTTTTACCCCTGACGCCGCCAGAGGCAAATCACTTTCATATGGTGATCTCACTCTCTTGTATTCGTCAACACATAAACCATTGTCGTTTCTTTGTGTTCCTCCCGGCGATGGTATTCGAACAGCGTTGGACCGGGATCTCGACGGTATCCGAAATGGCGACGAATCCTCTTCTTTTCTTAGTACATTCACTCAGATTGAACAAAATTAATGGGTGCCAGTCGATTTATTCTTTTTACCGGATTGCTGGTTGCAGTGCTGGCTTTCAATGGTTGTTCAACAGGGCTTCCTGTAAATGGCAAGGTGATTGGACAACCATTGGACAGCAGAGTTGATAGTGAAATTGCCCAGTACTATGTTAACCACTATCTGGCAGGAGAATGTCTTCGGACTGATCTGGAAAATGAAATAGAACAAGTCTATACAGCTCATTCCGTTGGAGTGCCGGACAGAGGCATCTTAAAAAAATTGAGTGAAGATTATTCAACTGATTTTGCAGCCCTTTTTTTTGCTGATCGGCTGGGAAATCTCAGCGGCAACAGAGAGCTAGCCAGGGTTTTTGAAACTCTTTTGAATCAAGTCAAAAAACAGCTGGAAAATGGCAGCCTCAATTTACCAGAGACAATCAAAGATTATGAAGTTCTTTTTGTTCCCGGATTTTTATACAAGCGGCACCCTGTAACAGGAGCAGACTTTCGCAGACCAAAAAAAAATACTGACGCATTTGGCAATTCGCCATCGGTTTGTCGAAACCCAAGAAGACGGTGACATTGAAGAGAATGCAAGACTTGTCGCTAAGGCAGTATTGGCAGAAACAAACACGAAGAAAAAATTAATAATTGTGAGTGCCAGTAAGTCCGGGCCGGAGGTCGCGCTCGCTCTAACCCGGCTGGCAGACAACGATCTTTCTCATGTCGCGGCGTGGCTGAATCTGGTCGGGACGATGCAGGGAAGCCCTCTCGCTGAAGTGAGGTTGTGGGACAATTTTCGATACCTACTGGGGAAGGTTGATATGGCCGGCGTCAGAAGCCTTCAACCGCAGGTAAGTCAGGGGCGTTTTGCCAGACTCCAGATACCAAATAGTGTGATTGTCCTCAACTATGTTGGGGTCCCGGTATCTGGAAGTTTGAGTTATCTTGCCAGACGGGGGTACAATTCAATGAAGGCAGACGGGCCAAACGATGGGCTCTCGTTGTTGCCTGATCTTTTATACGAACATCAGCCAACATTAATTGAATTAGGGAGCGATCACTTCCTGCTTACTGAAGATATTGAAGCCAAGACCGTCGCCCTGACCCTATTGCTCGTAAAAATGATACAGGCAGAGCACTAAGCGAAATGTGAAAGGACCTTGATCGCAGAATACGCCGGATGGAGGATACCGTTACCGGCCGTGATTATGAATGGGAGCGCAAGTTTAACTCCTAGGCAGTTACTCTCGGGTGAAATATCGCTTGAAGATAATTCAAGATTCTTTGCTACCTTTAGGAGGAGGTTTCGGTGGACGATCTTGTTGTCTGGCGCAACTCCCCCTCTCTGAAATCTCTCAGCATCTCAAGATGCCAGCACAATAAGACCTACATCGCTAACCGCTAAATACCTTAATTTATCTATAACTAGATTATCTGCTGGCGGTTCGTCCAAATCTTCATTAGGGCACATTCGTTTTCTTCTAAAATCATCCCTTCAGTCCAAATTACTTTTTGTTTAGCTATATTTTAACTGGAAACGTTGGTCCCCTGAGAGCACCTAAAACCAGTAATGCACAACACCATTCAATCATCAGATCTGGCACGTTGCGTTTATTACAAATAAGCCAGCTGCAATGACATTATTCTTCCGCTTCGGAAGCTGATTGCTCCTGAAATCTTGAGGATGCTATCACGGAGGTCAATCACATTCCCTAAATATAATTTCCTCACTTCAATTAGGTATCTCAATTTCTCCTGCCTTCGCATTCATTGAAAAAAAGTCATTTATTTGTTATAAAAAATATAGACAATTCACCAAAAAATCCTTCTTAAAAAAGCTTCGCAGTTTGGTGGAAAGCCGATTTTCCCTAAATTAAATATCCTCTTTCGTTAAGTAATTATGACTGGGAAATTAAAGAAGCTATTTTTATTAATTATACTATTCATCCAAGTCTCGGCAGTTCCTGCCGTATTTGCCTGTACTATAATATCAGCCAGTAGTGGCGATACTGTATTATTTGGAGGCAATGAGGATCAAAGGCCGAACAGCGCATTTCTTGTCATCGAAACCTACGGAAAATTCGGAGTAGTTTATTTTGCAACACCTTGGAAGAAATGGTCCTTGTTGATGCAAATGGGGATTAACGAGATGGGCTTATGTTTCGACGCTAATTGGATTCCTAAAGTAAAACTTAATCCTCATCCTGAGCGAAAACCCCAAAAAGAATGGTGGGTGACTCAAATCATGAGGGAGGCTTCTACAGTTGAGGAAGTGATCTCGCAAATTTCCACCTATAATCATGGCGAAGCAATTTCCTATCAAGTCCATTTCGCTGACAAATCAGGCGATGCCGTGGTGATTCATCCAGGAAAAGATGGTGAGCTTTCCTATACAAGAAAAGCCAAGGGAGATGGTTACTTGATTTCTACAAACTTCAATCTAGCCAATCTCGATAATAAATTATGGTCCTTTCTCAGATACAGATATAAAACTGCTGATGAAATGCTTTCAAAAATGGGAACCCAGAATGATTTAACTGTCGAATTTATGACTTCAATTTTGGATTCGACACACCAAGACTGGCTTTTTAAGACACTCTTCTCGGTTGTATATGATTTGCAGAAGCTTCGTATATATTTATATCACGGTCGCCAGTTCAACAAACCCTATATCTTTGATGTAAAAGAAGAGCTAGCAAAAACCAATTCTTATAGAAAAATACCTATAGAAGATGCAATCTTCAGCGTAGAAAACGAAAACCAATAGACTGCATGCCAAACCTGTTAGATGCTCCTGCCATTTCCTCCATATTTATTCTCTATAAACTGATAATCAGCATATATGCTGATGAATCTCATAGCAAACAATAGCATTATACGTTACTAACAGAGAACATATTTATGTTGTCAGGCAAAAAGCTGATTTGACGACGAATGGTGGCTTCTAATAATTTGCTTCATTTACACACTCCTCGTGTGTAAAGAGCACTACTGCAAGGGTTACAAATGATCAAATTTCTGGAAGTGATACCGTTATCGATATTTCTTCTAGTAAGAAGAAATATTAACACTGAGATTTCCAAAAATTGGGAAGTGTTATTTATCGCTAGTGGTCTTGCTGCTTTTATTGTGATCATTTTATTTCTTTCCAGAAAGATCCAGTTTAATCGTCTTTTTTTGGGGATCAATATATATCTGATTAGTGGTGGTCTAGCTTTTATCACCCGTCAAGGTTGGCTAAACAGGATATACGACGACCTTCAGGCCTCGGGAATGTTGCTGTGGATAGTCATAACAGAAGTTGTATCTATCGTGTTAAGTCCTGCGGGTTTTATTGGTGTTAATTCTCCAGATATTACATCGATTAAGAAATATTCTCTGTTGCTGCTGCTCTTTTCTATATGTGCATTGGCAATCTCTTTTGGTTTTCGGGGTAGCATAATTCTCTCGGAAATAGCCCCTTTTATAAGTTTATTCCTGATACAAAGTTGGTTAAAAGCTCGGATTGCTGATAACCATAAAGAGTCTATCACATAACCTGGCACCTCAACTGGCAACCAACTCTGCTATGTTTTTTAGTTAGACTTACATGAAACGTAAAATAGTAAATTTCACGTGGGAAGATGAAGATGCTCAGGAAGTATTCGCTGAGTGGCTTCCTTTTCCAAACAGTCAAACCAGCGCCAAGGATGTTGATGCAATTAAGAATTTTGTCGGTTTGAAGTTTCCGCTTTATGTCTTAGATGTTGGCTGCGGTAACGGCCGTCACGCCATTGAGCTTGCTAAACGTGGTAATAAAGTTGTAGGAATTGACGTAGCCAAAACCTTCTTGAACCAGGCTCAACAAGCGGCATTAGATGCCCAAATTAAAATTGTTTTTCGTCTACAACGAGCATCAGATCTCTCTGAAAGAAATGTCTTTGATTTTGCATTGGCCTATTGGCATACAATTGGTTTCATGTCTGATGATGAAATCAAAAAGCACTTCTCAGCTATTTACAATTCTCTAAAGCCTGGCAGCTTTTTCTTTTACACGTTTCAAGGTCCCAAGTTAATTCCAGGCCAGGAATCAAAGATCGCAATTCCCATGCGAAGCTGGACTGAAACTGATGGCAAGTTTATGCTAACTGAAAAATCAATTCAAAATAGTTATAGAAATGAACACTGCATCGTAATAGATACGGTTAAAGGTGAAATTATCGAGTACAGAGAGCATCAACGGGCTATCAGTTATAACGAAGTTGTTGATTATTTAAAGAATGCTGGTTTCTCACCCGTCGCTGGATACAAAAACTACAAAGGTGAACCGGCCACACCTGAGGAGTTTAATATTTTTCTTTGTAAAAAGACTTGAACGTCCTATTCATTGTCTTAGCAGGACCGTGAATAGCCGTGCTCTTTTATTTAGCAAAACGCTCATTGACATCTCGCACCTTTAATTGATATGCACATATTGATTTCCTGGTTTCTTAATTCACCATTGGCTTTATAAAAAATGAGTAGCTTCGAAATTATAGAAATGCATAATGAAATGCTTCCTGAGGTGAAAGCTCTATTTGATCTAATTTATCCCAACGACCCGGTAACGGTG
Source organism: Desulfocapsaceae bacterium (assembly GCA_030065655.1). Classification (GTDB taxonomy): domain Bacteria; phylum Desulfobacterota; class Desulfobulbia; order Desulfobulbales; family Desulfocapsaceae; genus Desulfopila_A. The sequence goes on from JASJDT010000001.1 coordinate 29,204, forward strand.
AAACGACTTTGCTACAAAACAAACACCCAGAATCACCTCGTCACCATGCTTGCCAAAGATTCAGGAGAGTTCATCGGCCAAGCCAATGCCTTCGTTAAAGAAATCAATGGCAGCATTAACAACATAGGTTTCCATGTTCATCCACTTTTTCGCTCCAGGGGAGTGGCAACTGCACTCGTAGAAGCCGTAGTGAAGAAGGCTACAGATTTGGGACATACGAAGTTCCACATAATCACCAAAGCATCCAATATGGCCGCAATACGTGTCTCAAGAAAGTTGAATTTTACCGTTGAGACAGATTTTGAAATCCTTCAAAATATCGTTTTCAATAAGATAATATTCTAACAAAAGGTTTACTTAACCTGATTCATTTCACTGCCGAGGCCGGTAAGGAAACGGGGCGTCTGGGCATCAGCCGCCTTTTTTCCCTCAGCAATAAAGGGCGTACACATTTCGGCAACATAGAGCAATGGCTCGCCTGAATTTGAAGTGAAGTAAAATTGATGATTACCTCTTTAACTCCTACATTTTAGGATCATCTACTCTTCAACCAGCATTTCCTGTGGCAGAATATTGTGTGCTATCCGTTTCAGATAGGTGTGCATTCTTTTAAAGTTATCCAGAACCGTCATTTCCAAACGCAGCGATTGGATATTCGATCCTTTATCAATCATGTATTGAGATTGTACATCCAGTGCCTGAGTAATAAGTCTATTTACATCAGATTCCATTCTAATTACTTCCTGGGCTGCTTTTTGATCGAGTTCCCTGACAGCCAGTATAGCGGCACTCAAAGCTTCTGCTAATTTATCGCCAATATTGTTCAGGAGGTGTACCATAGTTTCGCTTAATTCAATTTTTTGATCCAGTGACCTATAGCACGCATCGACAAGTTCTGTTTCAATAACATCACCAAAAGCTTCAAAAAGATCGGCTGCCCGCATGGACAAGGCAATGTCTCGTCCTTCATCTTCTGTGAGTTCCTGTTTTCTGACTAAAGCGAGGTGGCGGAGAATCTCACCCTCAAGAACATCAACCTGATCATCTTTTCGCTTCACCTCAGTGATCTTCTCTCGATTGCGTTCAAGCAGGGCTTTGCGAAGTTCTTTGAACATATCATGAACCAGTTCTCCCATCCGGGCAATTTCAAGCCGAACATTTTGCAGTGCAATGGAAGGTGTTTCAATCAATGCGTCGTTGATAAACTCCGGTTTAATAATAACTTTTTCCTCCTCGACCTTATCAGGAACGAGGCGATGTACTAATTTTGCAATTTGTGTTGTGAGAAAGATGAATAATACGGTATTGGCGATATTAAATATTGTGTGTGCATTAGCAATCTGCCGCGGTACTTCTGCTGCCAGTCTGGCTGTTCCTTCAAGCTCGGCATGCATTGGTGAGACGGAAACTACCCAACCTGCTAGAATTGAGATGAATGGCAGCCAGATTAACACACCAATGACATTAAATACCACATGGACTGCTGCAGCCCTTACCGCTTCTCGAGGTTTGCCAAGACTTGCCAGCATTGCAGTAATACAGGTACCGACATTGGCACCGAAGGCAAGAGCAATTCCAGCTTCCAGAGTAATAAGACCCTGACCCGCCATGGTGATAACGATAGCTGTGGTTGCTGAAGATGACTGAACCAAGGCAGTAAAAACAGCACCTACTAAAATAGCAAAAAGAGGATTATCCATTTTGAGCATGAGATCAAGAAATGGTGCGTAACTTCGAAGAGGTTCCATGCTCTCACCCATTAGGCTCATGCCGTAAAAAATAAGACCCAATCCCATAAGCATGCTGCCGTAGTGTTTGATACGATCCTGTTTTGCCGTAAAGATCATGATGAAACCAATTGCAACCATCCACAATGCTGCCTCTTCAACCTTGAATGCAACTATCTGAGCGGTAACGGTGGTTCCGATATTGGCACCCATGATGACACCCACAGATTGCGCCATGCTCATCATGCCGGCAGAGACGAAGCCCACAACCAGAACAGTAGTTACCGAAGAGGACTGAACTACGGCTGTAACAAAAGCTCCGGTAGTCACCGCCATAAACCTGTTACGTGTGAGTTTCCCAAGTAGCTCCTTCATTTGGTTGCCGAGAGCTGATTTAAGCGCACCGGACATCTGTTCCAT
>JASJDT010000135.1 GCA_030065655.1 Desulfocapsaceae bacterium
CTCGTTTCTCTTCTCATCAACTTCCGCAGCAACCAGAAATGCTGATCCACAAAGAAAAATTAACAAGAGAATAATTATTGAGATTGATTTGCGTAATTTCATATCGTTTTGCTGAAAAATATTTTAATCAGTACTCATGTTCAAACATGTTTAGGTATACGTATCTATAGAGTTTTAATGATAGATCTACCGAGGTTGCCTGGTCAAAAGGTGTGACCTTTCTGCTCTTCAATGAGAATCTGGCTGTTTCTCAGGGAGCTTTAGAAAAGCAACTTTAACATGGCTCCTGGGCTTGTAAAAAAATGCTCATATTGATACGGATATTGCAAGCTCTCCATGAGCATCAACCAAGACATAACAGAAGAGGACAACAAATTCCATGACAAATAGACAGTCGTATGAAAAATTGACGGAAGACATAGACGCATTCGTTACTGAGCGAGACTGGAACCGATATCATTCGCCCAAAAATCTGGCGATGGCCCTCTCCGTTGAAGCATCTGAAATAGTTGAGATTTTCCAATGGTTAACACTCCAGGAAAGCAACACTACAGAGAACATTGACATAACACACCTTGAGGAGGAAATAGGCGACGTTATGATCTATCTCACCATGCTGTGCCGAAAGTTTGACCTTCACCCCATCACTGCAGCCCGACGGAAAATGAAGAGAAACAGCCAAAAATACCCGGCGGCAGAGTTCCGGGGAAAAGCCGCCAAAGACTTCAGGAAGACAATTGATCGGTAACCTCTGTTTAGGAAATATTCAGGCAGATAGGCTTCAACTTCTCTTGCAATGATTTTAGGCAGACACCCAGTTCGCCGGCGAAGGAATCGAGGTCGACAAAACTGCAATTTATGCTGGTCGAGCCAGGTTTCTCCGGCATCTTTGTAATTTCATTTTCCAGAAAGACAAGAAACTGCTGGGCCACTTCAGTTTTTATCCCAGAATAGTTCAACTCATGGCGATGACAAAAACGTTTCAAACGTCGCCAGTTGGCAATTGCCCTAAGTACACCCCGGTATATGCTCTTGTCTTTATTTTCCGGTGTTATGTCCCGGAAGATTATTTCGCGGTAGCGGGCAATAACTGCGCCCTGAAGGTAGTTGAGAGTGTCTACATCCAGTTGAATCCCTGGTCCTTCACTATCTTCGGAGAGAAAATGGATGGAGGAGTGTAATGCGACTTCGGGAATCTCGCCTGAGAAACGAACATGGTACCACTCATCTTCGAGCAGATCTTCAATTTTCCTTTTCTTTACCATCTTTGAGTTTGAAAATATTGCGGAGATTATAGACTTTTTTTTCATTGCTCCGCTCACAATCATCATTCTTCAAATATTGCAGAGGATCATGCAATACCTTGGAAGCTATGGCTCGGGTCATTTTCTCGAGGTTTTTTCTTTCTTTTTCTGTCAGTTCCGGCATTTTGGCAAACGTTCGGTTAAGTTCCTCCTCACAAATCATCTCAACCTTGCTACGCATGGCCCGGATGGTTGGTGCAACAGCCATACCCTCTCGCCAGTGCTGAAATTTTATGGCTTCTTCATCGACAATCCGTTTTGCCTTAACAGCCTCTTTCTGACGTTCCGATTTATTCATTTCGACAACATGGGTCAAGTCATCGATGTCGTAGAGAAAGACATTATCAAGATCACTTAAACTGGGGTCGAGATCACGGGGCACAGCAATATCGATAAAGAAAAGCGGTTCATTGCGCCGCAAGCGCATGATTGATTTTACCTCCTGCTTAGTCAGCACAAACTCAGTTGAGCCGGTGGAGCTGATAACTATATCCACCTCTTCCAGTTGACTGGTCAACTCATCAAGTGCAACTGCTTTACCATTAAGACGTTTAGCAAGAGTGACCGCCCTGCTGAGTGTCCTATTTGCAACCACGACTCCAGCAATTCCCTGGCCGACAAGGTGTTCCGCAGCAAGCTCTGCCATCTCGCCTGCCCCGACAATAAGTACTTTTTTGTCCTCCAGCCCGCCAAATATTTTTTTGGCAAGTTGGACAGCTGCATAGCTGATGGATACGGCAGATGTACCTATTCCGGTTTCATTGCGGACGCGTTTGGCAACGGAAAATGACTTATGTAAAAGTTTATTGAGTAGAGCCCCGGTACAATTCAAGCCGGCGGCATAACGATATGCCTCTTTAATCTGGCCAACAATCTGAGCCTCGCCCACGATCATGGAGTCAAGACTTGCCGCCACCATGAAGAGATGATGTGCAGCCTCGTCGTCATAATAGACATAGAGATAGTCCCTACACTTATCCAGATTAACATGGTCACCGAACAGGAAGCCGATCACTGCATCTTCGACTTTTTGAGCAACATTGGTTACCAGCAGAAGTTCGACTCTGTTACAGGTAGACAGCAGATAACACTCTTTGCATCCCGGAATATTTTTTAGCCGTAGCAGAGGCTCCTCATACCCTTCGGTAAGAGCCATTCGTTCACGCACTTCCACCGGAGTATTCTTATGGTTCACTCCCACGAGCACGATCCTCTCAGCCGGCATAGGAATGATCTCCTCCCAGCAGATAAGTTGCTCCCCAGAGGGTAAAAATGACGGCACAGAAGCCAATTATGGCCATTACTGCCGCCCTTTTACCTCGCCAGCCTACGGTCATGCGTTGGTGAAATTGAATAAGATAGATACACCAGGTTATAATGGACCAGATTTCCTTTGGATCCCAACGCCAATAGCTGCCGACAATTTGTTTGGCCCAAAGTGTTCCGCTTAAAATACCCAAAGTCAAAAAGATAAAACCAGTGGTTAGACAATGATTGTTCAACTGATCAAGTGCATTCAGTGATGGCAGTCTGGAGAAAAAATAACCTAGACGTTTACTCTTCAACTCCCACTCCTGGATCAGATACATGAAGCCACCGATAAACGCCAGCCCCAGAAAACCGTAGGCAACTATAGTTATTCCGGCATGCACTGGCAACCACCAACTTCGTAGCTCTGGTGGGAGAGGAATTACCTCTCGAGAGGCTGTAGCAGAGATGAGAACCAGGATCAATATGAGTATTGAGGTGAACGTGCCAAAATTTTTCACTGTGTATCGCCAGCGAAAAGACAAATACGCCCAGGTAGTAGCCCATACAAAGAAGAATACCGATTCGTGTTCACTGGTAATCGGCGTATGACCGGAAAGAAAATATCTTGTTACTATATATAATGTTTGGAGAATTCCTGAGCAAAGCAGAATACTTCGCGCCACTCGCCGTACTTTCTCCTTCTGGTTGACAAAAAAGACCAGATAGGCGCCGGTCGCAGCCACGGTTACAATGATTATTGCTTGGAATAAATAGTAATTTATTGCGGATATCATTATTCTGCCTGTCTGGTTAGGAAAAAAATCACCTTCCGGTATTACTCCAAGGATCCATCACACTGATTCACTTGTCGTATCGGATCCAACAGCTCCCTGACGTCTATTTCGTCAGGCAGGATGGCGCATAGATCCCTCTCTAGCGCTATCCAGTCCCGATCTCGTATCTGCGTCAGTATATTCAGTTGGAGAAGCTTTTCAAAGAGTAATTTATGAGACTCCGCCCGCTTACCGTCGGCAACAATTCGCTTTCGTATACCCCCTAATAAGTCAACGAATTGCTGATACTCGGGGCCATATTCCGCATCGAGCTGTCTGCGAAGCTGAGCGGACAGGGCTGGGCTGCCGCCACCTGTGGATATAGTCAGCAGAAAGTTGCCTCGACGTACCCTGGCAGGTACATGAAAAGAAGATGCATCCGGATCATCAACGCTATTGAACAAAATATTTCTTTCTCCGGCTTCAACTTCAATCTCTTGTTGTACGTTCCGATTATTGGTGGCAGCAAAAACCAGAAAAGCATTTTCTAGATCTCCCCTGGTGTATTCTCTGGAATGCCATTTAACCTTTCCCTCATCAGCCATCCGTTCGACAGCCGGTAATACCTCAGGGCTGATAACCACTACCCTTGCCCCACAAGAACAGAGCTCATCTATTTTGCGCACGGCGACATCGCCGCCGCCAATAACCAAGCAGACGGTATCTTTGATATTGAGATTAATAGGGTAGAGATCCATGGGAAAGTGACATTTCAACTCAACAGAAAATAGAGGAAACCCGCTCCGCTCAGCACCAGACAATAATACCCGAACCATTGCAGTCTATTTCTACGGACGACATCCAGAAGCAGAATAATTGCGAGATAACCGGACAGCGCCGAGGCTGCGGTACCTGCTGCAATATTAACAAGAGAAGCCGTTGTAGGTGGAGATTGAAGGAGGTCTCCAAGCTGTAGTACCATGGCTCCCAATATGGCCGGTATAGACATGATAAAGGAAAAACGGGCAACAACCTGTCTGTCCACTCCCATGGCCATACCAGCAAAAATTGTCGATCCGGAACGGGAAAGTCCTGGCATTATCGCCATTGCCTGGGCGCAGCCCATGATAAGTGCGTGACGTCCTTGCAGGGAAATATTTCTGCCACGTAAATATCTGCTTGAAATCATGAGAACTCCAGTTATGAAAAGCATACTGAAAACAAGAAGCAGATTAGAAAAAATCATCTCAATCGAATCCTTGAGATACAAACCAAAAACCACGGCTGGTAGGACTGAAATCACCACAAATACATTCCACCTCATATTATGCATGACCTCTTCACTTCGTTCAGCCTGCATATATTTGAAGGGTGCGGCAAGCATGGCAGCCAGCTCCTTGCGGAACACCAGAACAACCGATAAAAGTGTCCCCATATGCAAAAAAACATCAAAAGCAACTCCTTTGCCTTGAAAATCGAGGATTTCCGAACCGATTACAAGATGGCCAGAGCTGGAGATCGGCAGAAATTCTGTCAATCCCTGAACGATGCCAAGAACCACGGCTTTAATAAATTCCACTACCTACCTCACTAAGGTTAACGCACAAGTGCACCTTACCGGTTCGAATAATGAATATACTGCTCTTCGAACCAGCATGACCATTGCCAAATCCAGCAGGTGCCACGCGCTGTCACTAAAGAATTTGTTGAAGATCCTTTTCCAGAACAGATATGGGAATGTAACCGGTATATTTCTTCACCACATTTCCCTCTTTATTAATCAGAAAAGCAACCGGTATTCCGTACACACCACCAAAATCCTGCATTACCTGAGCATCAGCCATGACGACCGGATAATTAATAGCCCTTTTTTCAATCATTCTTCTCACCACCTTGGCACCCCCCTGATCAACGGACAGGCCAATTACCGAAAAGCCTTCAGCAGCGTATTTTTTTTGGAGTTTAATTAAGGCCGGTACTTCTTCTATGCAGGGCGGGCACCAGGTGGCAAAAAAGGTAAGAATAAGGGCCATACCTTCAAAGGAACGACTGTCTATTTTTTGGCCGTTCGTAGCATCAGGCAGGACAAACTCGGGCATTTTCGTCGCAGCCAGCAAAGGCGTTGCTAGAATCACCATTAGCAAAAAAATCACCGCTATCAACTTACATCGTAATTGTAACATCATCCAACTCCCGATAGTATTTCAACCGCAGCCCAAAAGTACACGGATTATTCTTAAAGCACAAAAATATAATGCCAATAAGCCGTGCAACAGTCAATACGGATGGCTTCCTTTTTTTTAGAAACTGCTTAAATATAGATGATTCGAAATTCCTGAGCTTGTTTCATCCCTGCTTCTTCAACTTTTGGCCAGATCCTTACTGATCTTTTAAAAAAAGTATTTAATGATAAATATACAACTTAAGATTGAGCAGATTCTAATGAGAATTGAACCAGTTACGATAATTACTTGATACTCTGTGTAATATTTACTATAAACGTATGTTCACTATCCACACATCTTATGGTATTGCTATGATTTTAAATATATCCAGCCCAAAATCGTTTTTTATTACCTTGACAGTTCTTTTGGGCGCTCTTCTTTCATATCCCGTTCACGGCACTGCAGAAATGCTCGACCGCATCGTCGCAGTAGTGAACGATGACATTATTACGCTCTCGGAACTTGAAGAAAGTGGCAAAGAGTATCTCGACCGGGTCCAGGAAAAAGCTCCAGAGGAGAAACGAAAGGATTATATGAAGGAAGCTCGCCAAAGAGTTCTCTCCAAGATAATAACCGAACGGCTCATAAATCAGCAAGCAGCTACCGCCAATGTTAAGATCACAGATGTGGAACTCCAGCGCAGTTACCAGAAAAATTTAGAAAAAATAGGGGTTTCTCACCAGGAGTTTCTACGTAAACTAGAGGAAACAGGTCTGTCGGAAGAAAGATACAAAACAGATCTTCGCAACAAACTTCTTCGCGATAAACTCATTCTTTACGAAGTGCGCTCGAAGGTTGTCGTAACCGATGAAATGGTCAAAGAATATTATGACAACCAGTATGCCGAAGAGATCGCTCAGGGCGGTTTTTATCTTCTCCAAATGGGTTTTTCCTGGGGTGAGTCCGAGCAAGTTCAACAATCTGAAGATTTGTTGGCAGCCGATAAAGCGCGAGCTCGTCAGCGTGCAGAGCGAATCAGGCAAGAAGTTCTCGACGGTGAAGATTTCAGCAAGCTCGCCCGCCAAGAATCTGACCTTCCCTCTGCCGAAGACGGCGGTGATCTGGGAATTTTTCAAGAAAATGAACTTGCTCCATATATGCGGGATGCCATAGTTAACCTTGATGTCGGGGAAATAAGTCCGGTAATTGAAACACCAAACAGTTTCCAGTTTTTCAAGCTACTTTCCCGACAAGACGATGAGGAGAGCATGCAGGCACATTTCGAAACGGTAAAGGATGATATTAGAGTAAAACTCATGGAAAGCAAATTCCAGGAGGAATACAAGAAATGGGTCGAGCAAATCAAAACAGGCAGTTACATCAAAAAAATGTTATAGTCCCTGAGGCCGTGGATTAATTATTGCCATCCTGTTCATTTGCCGGCTAACTGCAAGAGGAACTCGTAATGACCGAGGAGAAGCAACAAAGATCTGGCGAATCGCTAGGCGAATACCTGCAGCGCCAGCGGAAAGAAAAGAATTTTTCTCGAGAAGAAATTACCCAAGAGACAAGGATTCCACCACGGACCCTTGAGGCAATGGAAAACGATGACTATGATTCCCTGCCGGCAGAAACCTTTGCTCGTGGTTTTTACACCCTCTATGCCAAATGTCTTGAATTGGAACCGGAATATGTCTTGGCACGTTTTGATCAGGAACGGACAACACCGGCGGCAGAGCAACCATTCATTCCACCATCAAAATTGGAAAAGCAGATCAATCCCATGGCCAGCGGACCATCCTTTGCGTCCGGCCCGGTTCTCGTCATCGGATTACTGCTAATAGTTGCCGTCACCGCCTATTTATTCTACTATTCTTCATTAAATCCGGTCGGCTACGTTAATGATCAGCTGGACCAGATTCAACAAGATTCACCAACAGTCAGCGAAACCAACTCTCCTAGTACTGTAGAGAGCAGCCTGGAGACCAAGCTGGAAAAACAATTACCGGAAACAAGATATTTTCTCACCATTGACTTCCTCAAAGATACCACTATTACCATTGCCATCGATGATGCTTTACCGGTGGAAGAATCCTATGAACAAGGTGCAACCCAGAGCTGGTATGCTGACGAAGAAATTTCCCTGTTACTACCGGCCGACACAGAGGTGGATCTTTTTTTCGATGGCTACAGACTTGACCTGCCACCACCCCATAACGGTACGATCAGGCTCAACCTCCCTTAATCAATAATCTCCTTTAGCCCGGATTTCTCATGAACATTGTGTTTAATTTCAAAAAATATATTGAGATTCCGACTTCTAGGCTTCTGATTTTCTACCTCCTCAAATCAACACAATGTTCACCAAAGGCCAGCCGATCTCACCGAATTTGCAGCGTTGCCAAAGCAAGAGGCATAGGCAAATATAGCTCCTTGCTTCGCGCCTCGCATACCCGGCAACCTCGGCTGGTGAGCAATCCGAGCTAGTATGTCTTCAATCAGCAGGGAAACGACAGCTATTGTCCTAAATAGCCGTGACCATGGCGAATCAGATAAAATCATTACCTTCTACACCAGAGATTTCGGAAAAATTACCGGAATTGCCAAAGGAGCAAACAAAAGCAAGAAACGCTTTCTCAATAAACTTGAATTATTCTCTCACCTCGCCCTTTCCTACCAGCAAAAAACACATTCCTCTCTCGTATTTGTCATCGAGGCTGAACTACATTCCAGCTTTATCGAAATTCGCAGCAACATTGAAAGCTATGTCGCGGCGACATTGATTCGCGAAGTACTGCTGCTTGCTACAGTTGAGGGTGAAGGTGATCTAAAAGTATTCAATCTTCTCCACTGGGCGTTGCAATCCTTGGCCGATCAGCGATCAGATCTGGAAATCTGTACGGTTTTTCTTCTCCGATTGTTTGACACTCTTGGTTATCGTCCCGATTTTTCTCACTGCTGTCGCTGCGGCAACACCTTTGATGTAGCAGAACAGTACTCTTTTCTTCAAGTGGGAGCCGGCCTGGTCTGCAGCAGGTGCAAAGAAAAGGTGGAAGGTACATTACGCGATCTCTCCACGGGCACAATCCGTCTTCTCCATTCTGCCCTCACAGACCCCCTTGATCGCCTGCACCGTCTTAAATTCTCGAGACAGGCCATCCGCCAGTCCCTGCCAATGCTGCATAGTTATGGCAGATCTATATTCCAACGGGATATCCACTCCTGGAAAGCGGTCAAAAAAAGGCTCGCCTGACAAACCCTCAGAAATACTTACTTTTAGGCACATAACGGATTTCTCCACTATGCTCGATGGTCGAGGTACCATCCGGCAAGAGCAGCTGCAAGCCGCCGTCTTCTGAAATTCCGGTTACCTTGGCATTGTATTGTGGTTTTTCCATGACATCATAACCAAATGTCACCTCCCTGCCGATGGAGTCGGTCAATTCCTGCCAACTGGCAAGTACAGGATGGATGTCAAATACGCACGTCTCCGGCCAGTCAGGCCAGCGAGCTTCGACAAAATAGAGAAGACCGATATTCCAGGCAAGATTTGCGATGAAATCGCGGCAGAAATCGGAGAGGCTCAGCGATCTACCAAGAATTTTTCGAAGTGATGTGGCGGTATCTTCAAGTTCAGAAGGAAACGATTCATTATTTACATTGATACCGAATCCTATCAAGTGGAAATTCTCTCGCCAACGCGGTCCGGTGTGGCTCTCTACCAGAAAACCTGCCAGCTTTGCTTCACCAACAATTATATCATTGATCCAGCGAATGTGCGCCTCATCTATTCCTGCCTTACGGATTGCCTCACAGGCTGAAACTCCCAGGGCGAGTGAGAGCAGCATGGTGGATCTCGGTAAAAGTGTGGGAGCATGCACCAGACAGCCCCACAATCCTCCGTGGGGAGCATGCCAACTTCTGGTGAAACGACCTTTAGATTTGGTGAGAGTTTCGGCAAGAATTATTCGGCCGTTATGTACAGATTTACCGCTTTTCTCACGGGAATCGATATACAGGCGGCCATGGTCCATGGCTCGTCCAAGGCAAGCATGCAACTCTACCTCGGAGCCAACGAATGAGCCGTACCGCATTATTTCAGCGGCATCACTAGCCAGTACGCTTTTACAACGCCGGGGCAGCTCCTCTTCCTGAATATATCGCTGAATTTCCGTCGCCGTCAGTTGCAAATCATGCATGGCGGCGAATTCAATGGATTGCGTCCCATTCGGCCTTTACCCTGGTAATGATTTTTTGGATCATTGGCACCTTGTCCGGGGCGCATACGCCAATGAGAGGGGTCCCCTGTTCAACAGAAATACCAGGCTTGAAGTACACGGAATGAATAATACCCGGCTCCCCTTTGTAATAGATAGGAGTGTCCCGCTTCATCAGCGACATCGTCAAGATTTCATCCCCCGGAGTAATAGCGACTGAACGGGCACCTTTCTTATCAATCCGTGACTGGATGTCCAGAGCAAAAAAATACTTGGCTTTTTCCGGCGCTGGAAATAGATAGAGAACCTCCTTGAGAATGTTTTCGATGATCTCTTTTTTCTTCAACGGGTGGCGGATAGTCATCAATTTCTCACCCGCTTCGACAAATGCTCCCTGAAGGTCATGATTTATTTCAGAAACAGTACCGTTAACATAGGAGTGAATCAACTTGGGATTACGCTCCCTGTTTATCTCATATAGCGGTGTACCAGGTATATGTTGCCATTCTCCACTGATGGAATTCACCTCCGCATCTTTTTCCACTTTAAAACTAACAACTCCGGTGTGGACTGCGTAAATATCAATATAATCGTAGGGATCTGACTTATATTTCCCAAATATCTCATCTAAATCTATTTCGTTGGACATGAGTTAACCTGTTTTTTGAAGCTCTTCACAATCCTCGACAACATTTTATTGTCAAGAACAATTCTTCTTTGTTTACGTGGAGCAAAAGTGCATCTTCTGCCATCATTATCTTGATCGTGACAAGTTGAAAATCTTGAAGAAAATCACCTTTTCTCTTCACTATGTTCAATTTAATCTGAGCAATGTATACAAGGAGAATCGGCACATCGCAAGTGTATTTCTTGTCATGCTATGGTCCCTTGAACCAATATATTGTATAGAATACCCGGCGGTAATGCTCGTGAAATGCTTAATATGATTATGCTCAGCTGTTTTGACAACAGTTTTAAGTGCAAACAAAACACAGCCTAACGTATTCCACTCTTCATTTTTTGTTAAATATATGGTAAGGCGCTCAAGACAGTTAGATAAACCTACGAAATGATTTTTCTTTGACCAGCTTCACTGGAACAGGAGGAGAGATGTCGGACGAAGAACGGAGAACAGCACCGAGGGCAGCGGTAAATTTCACGGTTACTGAGGAATTTCTGACAAAAGAGCAAACCGTCAAAGCCATTGATATAAGTGTCTACGGTATGCACTATCTTAGACCAAATGATTCAAGCAGAAGAACCAATCAGGAAGTTTTGCTAACCTTCACGGTGGACGACGAATCAGAGCCCATCAAAGCCCTGTCCTGGGTTGTCAAAGAGTCTGAAGTGGATGGACAGATAGCTTCCCATGTCACCTTTATGTTTCTTCCTGAAAAAGATGAACATACTATACAGCAATTTGTTGCCAGGACTTTGCACACTCAAGACACATTGGCAAAAACATAGTATGGCTATGTAGTTTTAGACTCTCCAGAGCAGGAGAAAAAAACCACTGGTAACAGCCCAGATCAGGGTCAAGATTGTTGTCAAAATGCAGGCCATGGCCAGATATTTCAAGGCCATGGACTCCCTTCTTTGTTCACGGTAACCGAAGAGGTAGCCAAGCAAGGCACCAGCAGCCATGCCGCCGCCGTGGCCCCAATTATTAATACCAGGAACTAAAAACCCGAATATTCCGATACCTATAGCCCAACCGCCTATCTGGCTAAATACCGCCTGACCAAACCGACCGCCCCTGCTTTTACCATAATAGAGCAATGCGCCAATCAGGCTGCAGACGGCAGCGGACGCCCCAATGGTCCACTTTACTCCGACAATGGCGGAAAGCAGGTAGCCGGCCACCCCACCCAAGGTGTATATTACGATCATTCTGTTATTGCCGAATTCACGTTGGACAAAGGGAGCGAGTTGAGAAAACGCCAACATGTTGAACAGAATATGCAGCAAACTGCCATGTAAATAATTAGCAGATATCAGTGACCACCAACGCTCAAGCTGAAAAAGCGGTATCGAACCTGTAGAACCAAAAATCAGAAGAGCGTTGTTACTTGGTGAAAGAAAGGCGAAAGGGCTAAAGTTGAAAGTAGATGGACGAAAATCGACCAGGACCAAGAGCGCAAACATGGCCACATTGACATAAATGATCGCCCGGACATAATATTCGTCCTTCGTTCTGTTCGAGCTTAAAAAAGTATTTTTCCACCACGCTGAGGGATTGGTAATATCGCAATAGGGGCACCGTGAAGCTGAACGGCTGATAAGTTTGCGGCAATTGGGGCAGAGCAGCGAATTTTTTTTAGGAGAAGTAGTCATTTCAAATCCGGTATTACTATGTTCCTTTGTTAAGACAGCACCTCATTGCCTATGTGCCGATACCAAGGTGCATGACGTCTTCTAATCGTATCGAGGTAACAGTTATTCTTAACTGAAATTTATCAAGATAGCGGTTGTTCCAATTGCTGATCAGCCTAAATCAGTTGGCTAAAATCTAGATTTGCGTCTATTCCGAATTTCTTAAATCGAGTATTGACTTTCTTCTGGCAACATAGCATATTCTCACCCTCTTTTGGTGCTTATCAGGCAGCTGCGGCTTGCGTAGTAGGATTTTCAACCTAAATGATGGTGCATATTAGCGATGCACCATCCGTTTATTCCAGGTAGATTGTTAAGGGTAGAAAAATATAATCGTTGAACACTGTTATCAACAAATGCGAAAAAATGTCAGAAAAAGATAAAGATACAATTTACCGTAATGATTCTGTCAACGAGGATTTTGTCTTTTCCGAACGGGTTGTCGAAGTGTTCGATGACATGCTTGATCGTTCTATCCCCTTTTACCATGAGGTGATTCGGGCAACCGCCTCCCTTTTAGATGCACTGCTTAAAGATTACGATCAAATTGTCGATCTGGGATGTGCTACAGGCACCACCTTATTGGAGTTTTGCCGTCTCCTAAACAACAATACCATAAGTTATCTGGGAGTCGATAACTCTCCCGCCATGCTTGAGAAAGGACGTTTGAAAGCTAAGAACTACCAAAAGAATACGAAAATCTCTTTCCAAGAAGAAGACATTACCCGGATTAATCTGCCGGAAACGGGGGCGTTCATCCTCAACTATACCCTGCAATTCATCAGACCAGTGCTGCGTGAAGAATTTCTTGCCACCATTTATGCCAACCTCCGCCCGGGCGGAGTCCTTATTCTAAGCGAAAAAACAATCTGCCACGACCCATTGTTTAATCGAATTTTCATTGAACTCTATCACCGCTTCAAACGTAAGAAAGGTTATTCCGAATTAGAAATTGCCAGAAAACGAGAGGCTCTGGAAAATGTACTGATTCCTTTCTCCATAGAGGAAAATAAAACTCTTCTGCACAAAGTAGGGTTCACCTCCGTGGAAAGCTATTTTCAATGGTTTAACTTTGCCTCCTTCGTGGCCATCAAGCCAGAGGTCGACTAACAGCCATGGAATATCTATCGCTACTTCCAGCCTCCCCTTTCGCCGACACCATACTTGCAGAACATGAGGCTAGACAGCGCTGGGTCAATCAGCAGAAAAAGGGTTTTTTGCGCTATCGGAATCCATGTCAGATTCTTTCTCAATTCAAAGCGCAGCATGTTGATTGTAATAGCGATACCATAGAAATAGGCTTGCCGGAAGAGGTGGACGATAAAGATCGCAAACTGATAAAAAAGCAATTGCAGGCTTTCATGCCTTGGCGTAAAGGGCCTTTCTCAGTTTTTGGGATCGATATCGATGCCGAATGGCGCAGCGAGAAGAAATGGCAGCGTCTCGTTCC
>JASJDT010000136.1 GCA_030065655.1 Desulfocapsaceae bacterium
AACAGTAACAATTTCATCCGACATGAACAGGGTCCCCAGGCCATGCGCCTTTTTGCCCAGATTTTTTTTGAGGCTATAAAGGATTCAGAAAAAAACAGCACCCTACTGGTGCAGATTATCGAAGCCAAACTGGCCTGGATCGAGAAAATGATTCAACTTCTCGATGATGATATGCTGCTGCGTTATGAATCTTTTCTCAACGAACTCTTTGAGAGAATGCGCAAGCTGGAGGATGGTGAAAGTCCGGTTATGCTACACATAGTGCAGGGCCAGCATCCCATGAAACGCTTGGCGACATTGCTTTTTGAGAAGGCCGGCGGGAGGCGAAGCGAGTTCGGCTTCTACCCCCTTGCGATCCTGATGCGCACGGTTTTGTTGAAAAACTACCATTACTGGCTGGGGGAAGTTGACCCTCTGGAGTGGTTCCTGGAGCGTAGCGGTATAGCCTCAAGTGATTTTCAAGCCTCCGAGTTATTTGCGGCAATCAGCCATGAGGCAATCAGGGAATATAAAACAAGCTTGAAAGCTATAACACTTGATGACAATGCCTCCCGCGGCTTAGCTGAGATGCTGGAGTTGCCTGCCCATGTTGATATTGTCCGCTATTATAAGCAGATCCCTGCCAACCTGGCTGAGTTTGCCGAGGAAAATGGGTCACAGGTACGATCGAAGAAGGCCGTCGGTGCGGTTGCAGAGAACTGGAAGCTGCTTTTTCTGTTCAAGATCATGGATACCGAGGGGCTCTATCTCATCCATGAAGAATCACTCCGGGAGATCAATCGTAGTCTCGTCCAACTGGTCAGGCAGCAGAGCTTCGAGGAAATTGAAGAGTTTCTGTTAACCACCTTCGAGCTTCTCCGGGCCAATGTCAGCAAATATCCGCATACCTCCCTGCAGTGCATCCAGGTGCTGGGTACCGAAGTTTTTAATCGGGGCAACAGCCGGATGGTCGAGGCTTATCTGTTCAGTGTGGTTCGCTTCGGCTTTCAATATGCCAATGTCATCGGCGTCGATGAGGACTGGCAGCCCCTCATCAATCCGGCCCATCTCAGCAATATCAGGGTTTGGCTCAAACTCATTGAACAGGAGCCAAAGTGGTGTTCAACGCTTTTTTCCGCGCTCATCATCAACATCAAATTGACTGGCACTTGTGTCAAAGACACGGATCTTTTTCAACGTGATATAACCGAACTGCTCAATCATCCAATCGAACCGATTTACAATCTGGCCAAACAGTTTACCAAGTTGATGCCGGTTTTCTTCAATGAAATTGGCGCCGAGGGTGAGCTGCGTGACGTCTCCACCGAACTCGACGAGCTTCACAAGCGCAAAGACATCCTCATTCACTTTCTGCGCAAGCAGAGTCATGTGGAGAGCTCCAATCTCATCGTCAATTTTATAAGGGCGATTTTTATCTTCTGGAAATCAGCGGACAGGGAGGAGCTCAAGCCCTTTTTACCGGAAGAGGTCTACAGCCAGGTGGAGGTGTCAGGCAGGTTTTTTGATGAACAGCACATTCTTGCCAATCGGATAACCAGTGATTTTGACGTTCAGTATATGGACGACATTCTCGATCTCGATTCCCAACAATGTAAGGATTACCTGGATGCTCAGCAGGATATTTCCACCACCGAAAAACGGCGGTTTGAATTGCTTGTCCATATGTACAAGCTGCTTGATAAAAAGTACAATCTCGGTTTCCAGGAGTTGCGTTCCGAGCTTCAGCAGGCTTCACGGGATGGTATCGAAGGTATGGACGGTTTGCTTGACGAACTCGAGGGCGCCGATACGGTTCATGGCTTACGTTCGCTGCTGCTTCGCCTGGAAATTCTCAAAAAAATCATTCTTTCTGAGGAGAAGTTCGAAGCGCAGGAGGACATCTACTATAAGCGTCACATTGCTGTTGATATTCCCTCGGTCTATGGCCGCTATCGGGAACGAAAGTTTGACAGTCTGAGCTTGACCTTCCGTTTGGAAAATCTGGCCAACATCTATCTTGAAAATCTTGCTGAAACCGTCAATCTCAATTTCATAACCCAGGCAACCCTATTTCGAGTAGTTACCTGTCTTGATCTATATCTCCGGGCTTTGCGAATCGATGGCATCACCTCAAGACGGCTGGAGATCTATCTCTCGCTTTTAAAAAACTCGCTTAAGGTCAGACGCTTTTCCTACACTCAGTATCTTGATATATTCCGGGGTATGGCCGAGGGCGTCAAGGACATTATCTACGCTTTTTACACTAACATTCATCAGAACAACCTCTCCATTATCATCCCGCAAATCAACAAGGACGATCTCCTGACCAAGTATCGTTCACAGTTTGATGCAAGAGACAAGGTTTTTACCCTGCACAGGCTTTCCGAGGCGTTTTTCCGTGATCTGATCGCTTCCACCTTCGGCTTGCAGCACCTCGATAATTTCATCGTACGCATCTTGCAGACTCTGGAGAACCAGAAAGATATTCTTGATAAGGAAGAAATCGATCTGTTGATGACCTATAACCCGGAAAAATCGATTTCTTCATTGTATACGGTCAATCCCTTTACCAATAACCTCATCCATCTGGGTAATAAAGGTTTTAATCTGCTCAACCTGATCAACGACAAGAGGCCGGTGCCGGCAGCTTTTGTCATCACTACGGAGGTGTTTCGTTGCCGCGACGTGGTCTTTGGATTTTCCCGGGCGCGCGAGGAATTCATGCAAAGGGTAAGAAATTCCCTAAACGAAATTGAACAGCGCACCGGAAAAATCTACGGCTCTCCTGATAAGCCATTGCTGCTTTCGGTGCGTAGCGGTGGAGCCATCTCCATGCCCGGGATGATGGCAACAATTCATAATGTCGGGTTCAATGAAGAACTCATCGAAGAGCATATCCGCGAGCATGGTAATGCCTATCTTTGTTGGGATAATTATCGGCGATTCGTCCAATCCTGGGCCATGATTTCTGGGATGAAGCGCGAGGATTTTCAAGAGCTTATGGACAGTGCCAAGGCTAGGTACAAGGTCAAACTCAAGCGTGAGTTTTCACCGGAACAGATGCGGGAACTGGCCCTCGCCTATCAGAAACTGGTGCGCCAGAGGGGGTATGGTATTCCTGAAGATCCCTGGCTGCAGTTAGTCGGGGCAATTGAACGGGTTCTTGATTCCTGGGAATTACCAAAGGCTAATGACTATCGCAAGGTTATGGATGTCTCCAACTCCTGGGGAACAGCTGTCATTGTGCAGGAAATGGTATTTGGCAACCGATCCAATTCGGCTGGCTCCGGTGTTCTGTTTACCTCACATCCTTATCGCAAGGTGCAGCGTGTCGCCCTCTGGGGTGATTACGCCTACGGCGATCAGGGTGAGGATATTGTTTCGGGACTGGTTACCAGCTGTGCTATCTCGGTTGAACAAGCAGAGCTTGATGGACGTTCCGTTGAGGAAACCTTGGAGAAGCGTTTTCCTGAGATATATGAGGAGCTCTTGCTCATCGCCCGAGAATTGGTCTACGAGAAGCGCTGGAATCCTCAGGAGATTGAATTCACCTTTGAAGGACCATCGCCAAAGGACCTCTATCTCTTGCAGACCCGGGATATGATCACCATCAAGAAGAAAGAACGCCTCAATGTATTTGCCGAGAAGAAGGATTTCGACAAATATGTGCTTGGTAAGGGAGTTGGTGTCTCCGGCTCGGCTCTTTCAGGACGTGCTGTTTTTTCCGAGGAGAATATTTGGGAACTTCGGCAAAAAGATCCAGAAAGCCAGCTTATCCTTTTCAGGCAGGATACGGTTCCGGAAGATGTCAAGGTAATAAACATGGCTGATGGGCTTATAACTTCAAGAGGCGGGCAAACTTCCCACGCTTCGGTTGTGGCGGTTCGCCTGGAAAAAACCTGTGTTGTTGGTTGTAAACACCTTCAGGTTTATGAGACCGGGCAATACTGCGAAATCAACGGAGTCCGTATTCGCTTTGGCGATCCAGTGGCAATCGATGGTAGGCACGGCCTTTTGCTTCAAGGTAATCATCAGATTCAGGAAGAGATGCATATCCTGCCCATCTAAAACGTTCGATATGGAGGTCAGCCAAAGCTAAAGCAAGTGACCTCAACCTTGTTCATATTTCTTGACAAGGTGCAATGCGTAACACAATTTTACGGGTGAATTATTGGTTGCCAGGCAGATTTAATGCAGGGGCGTATCATAATAAGGGAGCTGGAGATGAAATGCATCCAATCGAGATGATCAACGCTATCGCGCTTACTTCTGCTATTTTTCGAAATCGGGACAAAAAAGTTGCTGCATCTTCATGATGAGTTCAAGAATGCGCTTGTCAGTTATCCGGTTGTAGATAAAATTGGCATCTTTCCTGAAATCGATGATTCCTTGATTGCGAAGGATATTAAGATGCTGGGATACGTTGGCGTTAGTAGTTTCAACTTCATTACGTATATCGCCAACGGATAACTCGCGGTCCTGAAGCAGGCAGAGAATTTTTAGCCTGATCGGATGCGACATTGACTTTAGGATTTTGGCGACAGCTTGAATCTGTTCGTCTTTCATATTCATATTGCACCTTTATGAATTATTTTAGCGACAAGTTTAATACCCGTGTTGATTTTGTAAAGACTTTTTTGGTTAGAACCGCACAAAAAGGTAGTCAGGTGGTAGTCAGACGGTATGGAAGGCTGCTAAGGTGTAAGCTTAACCCGTATTTCTGCTGCAAACGGCTAGCATAACATTATTTTTTAGTGCTGGTGGTATTGGCTGGCAAAAAAGTGGGGACACTGGCATATCGGGAGTATAATGGTTGGGAAAAAAGGGACAAGTGAGCATGAAGTTGTAACTGGGCCGCACGCCGTAGCCCCTGAGGTGATCGTCAGCTTTCTCAAGACGATAATGCCGTTCAAGATTCTCAGCGACGCAGAACTCAATAATCTTGGCAACCATTGTCGTATCGACTTTTTCCCCAAAGGTGCAAGACTGATGACCGTCGATGAAACGGTCATCACTCATCTCTATCTTATCCAGCGAGGCGGAGTCAAAGCATTCCTGATTGATGCCAAAGGTGAAGAGGTTCTCAAGGATTACCGGGGTGAGGGAGCTTATATTGGTGCCTTAGGTATCATTCGCGGCACTCGTGCCAATCTCAACATTGAAACCATAGAAGACACATTTTGTTTTCTTCTTCCCAGGGAAGTATTTCTCGATCTGGTAAAAAATAACCTAGCCTTCTCCCATTTTTATCTCAAAAGTTTTTCCGACCAGGTTGTCAGCACAGCATACCGGGAGCTCCGCCACCAGAAGGTTTCTATGCGGCCTGCAGAGGAGCTCTACCTCTTTACCATAACCGCAGGTGATCTGGCCAAACCGGTGGAAAAGATGTCGGTGAAGAGCCGAATTCAGGAAGTTGCTCAGCAGATGGCCAGATTGAAAATTGGCTCGATGCTGCTCTATGACCCTGAAAATGAGGAAGATATAGTCGGAATCATTACCGATACCGATCTCCGGACCAAGGTGGTGGCAACCGGTATGGATTATCATAAGCCTGTGGAAAACATTATGACCATGCCGGTGCACAGTGTTCTATCCGAGGAGATCTGCTTCGAGGTATTGCTGAAAATGATGGCTATAGGGATTCGGCATCTTGCCGTGGAGAAGGGTGGTCGCATTATCGGGGTTCTCACTTCCCATGATATTATGGTCTTGCAGGGAAGTTCGCCCTTTTATCTTTTCAAGGAGATAAACAAGCAAAGGAAAATGCAGGGCATTTACCCTATTGTCTCCAAAGTTCCTGGTATCATAAGAAATCTTATCCGGGAGGGAGGCAAGGCTGGTAGCATCTCCAGAATGATTTCGCTGCTCCATGATCAGGTTGTGCGCCGGGTACTTAGCCTGCTCGAAGCGGAAATGGGTGAGCCGCCGGTGCCTTACTGCTGGCTGCTGCTTGGCAGTGAAGGCAGGCGTGAGCAGACCTTTCTCACTGACCAGGATAATGGCATTATCTATGCTGACCCTTTCAGTCCCACACAGAAGCAGCAGACCGAAGCCTACTTTCAGGAATTTGGAACCAGGGCGATCCAGCATCTCACCAAGTGTGGCTATCCGCTCTGTCCCGGCGAAGTAATGTCCTCCAATCCCCGTTGGTGTCAGCCTTTCTCAGTCTGGCAACAATATTTCACTTCCTGGGCCAACGATTCGAAGCCGGAAGAGTTGCTTGATGCCACCATATTTTTTGATTTTCGGGCCGGGTTTGGCGATGAGAAGCTGGCGGTGAGCCTGCGTAACCATCTCATCGATATTCTTCCTGGGCAAGAGCACTTCTTTTACCAGCTTGCCCGTAATTGCCTGGCCAACAAGGTTCCTCTCAGTTTCTTTAGAAATTTCATTGTCGAGCGCAATGGCGAGCACAAAAACAGGCTCGATGTCAAGCTCCGCGGTCTGGTGCCCATTGTCGGCTTTGCCAGACTGTTCGCTCTTAAACACGGGCTCAAGGAGACCAATACCATTGCCAGACTAGAGGCTCTGCAGGGAGAGGGGTATCTACCCATGGATCTCTGTACGGCTGCCATCAAGGCGTACGAATTGCAGATGCAGCTGCGCATTGTCCATCAACTTGAACAAATCGAGATGCAACAGGCACCTGATAACTATATTGAGCCGCAAAATCTCACCTCGACGGAAAGAGCCATGCTCAAGGACGCCTTCGAAGTGATAGAGAAACTACAAGCCCTGTTGGAGAGAAAATTTGGTATTAGTTAAATCAGAGTTTCAATGTTTAGGTGGGTTGCCTGAGGAAGAACATATTCACGAGAGGATGTAATATAACAGTGTTGCACTGGTTAAGACCAAAATCTCCACTCATCAAGGCAAATAGGAATTATTTTTCCGGTTTTGACCGGAAAAAACCTCTTAAAGATTATTCCTTCGTAGTTTTCGACACGGAACTGACCGGCCTGGGAAGCAGACGTGGTGAGATTATTTCCATTGGCGCTGTCAGGATCGAGAATCTGCAGATTGATCTTGGTGCAACATATCACTCCTACGTTCGGCCACGCCGGATGAAGCATACCACCGCCACCCTGATCCATAGGATTACTCCGGAAGAATTGAAGAACGCTCCTGAAATGGAGGAGGTGTTACCCGCATTTCTGGAATTTCTGGGGAATTCATTGATAGTTGGGCATTGCATCGATATTGACATGAAATTCCTCGATAAAATTTGCCGTAAACTCTGTGGTGGGACAGTGGCAAATCCGACCATTGATACAATGCGCCTCGCTCGTGGTTATCAGGGAAAATTAAGCGGCTGGTATCATGATCATGGCTCCGTGGATAGTGGCTATAACCTGCGCACTGTCAGTCAGAAATTTCATCTGCCTGTTTTCACGGAACATGACGCCTTGGGGGATGCCATGCAAACCGCTTATCTCTTTCTTTATTTGGTGAAAAAATTTCGCTCAGGTGGTCTCGAGACCTTGTTGGATCTCTATCAGGCCGGTAAAGCAGGTAAATGGGCTGGTGAAGTTTAACAGGGTCATATATAAATGCCGCCTTTGAGCTGCCACCGACAAAGCAACAATTCCATCAGCTTTGAAGGAGAAAAAGCTTTACTGTCAGGTCATTCTGGTGTTCAATCGACGTCTGAAAATGAAGATATTGGTATGCTTTCATATCTGAACAAGTTAAGGAGGGAGAAATGAGCCATTACAAGCTGTTACGTCCCGCTGATTGTTGTTTGCATATCGTTGACCCTCAGAAAAGCCTGATGAGCCAGATCTTTGATGTTGATCGGGTGGTCAAGGTGATCAAATTCATGATCACCAGTGCCCGTACTCTGGAAATCCCCATAATTGCTAATACTCAATATCGCAAGGGACTGGGTCCTTATGTGGATGAGCTGGAAGAGTTGGTTGCTGATCTGCCTAGACCCGACAAGGTCGAGTTCAGCGCCTATCGCAACGAAGAAACCAAAAAGCTTGTCGATGATCTCTCCCCTGGCGTTTCGACTATTATTATGGTAGGAGTTGAAACCCATATTTGTATTTATCAAAGTGCGGTGGGGGTTTTGGAGAAGGGGCTGACCCCCTGGATTGTGGCAGATGGAGTTTCTTCAAGAAGTCTGGTAAATCATGAGCTTGGACTTGCCAGACTCAGGGAACTCGGCGCAATTGTCGGTCCTGCCGAGATGCTGGTGTATGAACTTCTCGGCAAAGCAGGAACTGCTGAGTTTAAAGAACTGCTGCCGCATATAGTTGAATTCAGTAAAGCGAGTAAGTAATATCACTTTTTCTGGGCAATTACACTTTTACCGTCAATTAACCAACGCAAAAAGCCTATGACAGGGAATGAAATTCGCGCCAAATTTCTAGAATATTTCGAAAAAAACGATCACGCCATTGTCGAAAGCTCTTCGCTCGTACCCGCTGACGACCCAACGCTGCTTTTTACCAATGCCGGTATGGTTCAGTTCAAAACCGTCTTTATGGGAGAGGACAAAAGGGACTATATCAGGGCCACCACCAGCCAGCGTTGCGTCCGGGCCGGTGGAAAGCATAACGATCTTGAGAATGTTGGCTATACGGCCAGGCATCACACCTTTTTTGAAATGCTCGGCAATTTCAGCTTTGGTGACTATTTCAAAGAGGAAGCCATCTACTACGCCTGGGATTTTCTCACCAATGAACTTAGCTTGCCGAAAGAGCAGCTCTGGGTCTCCATTTTCGAAGACGACGATGAAGCCATGGAGCTCTGGGAAAAAGTCGAAGGGTTGCTCCCGGGCAGAATTGTGCGCATGGGCGAAAAGGAAAATTTTTGGGCCATGGGAGACACCGGTCCCTGTGGGCCATGTTCGGAGATTCACATTGATCAGGGTGTCGAAGCAGGCTGTGGTAAGCCGGACTGTCAGCTTGGATGTGACTGCGACCGTTTTCTGGAGTTGTGGAATCTGGTGTTCATGCAATTCAACCGTTCCGAGGACGGTACCATGACCCGTTTACCCAAACCGAGTATTGACACGGGTATGGGACTTGAGCGAGTTGCCGCTGTTCTCCAGGGAAAATTTAATAATTATGACTCTGATCTTTTTGTCCCGGTAATCTCTGCCATGGAAAAACTTTCTGGGAAAAAATACGGAGAAAGTGACAAAGTAAACGTAGCCATGCGGGTTATCGCCGATCATGCCCGGGCGACGACCTTTCTTGTCGCCGACGGCGTACTGCCGAGTAATGAAGGCAGAGGATATGTGCTGCGAAGAATAATTCGTCGAGCGGTTCGTTTCGGCAAAAGCCTCGGACTTGACAAACCTTTCATGGATGAAGTTACCGCCAGGGTTTCTCAATCCATGAATGATGCCTATCCACACCTGAAAGGTGCGGAAGTGCTACTGAAAAAAGTGGTAACCAACGAAGAGGAACGGTTCCTTGAGACGCTGGAGAATGGTCTGGCGCTACTCGATGAAGAGGTGGCGCGACTGAAAGAGAGCGGGGAGGCTGAAATCTCCGGTGAGTTCATCTTCAAACTCTATGACACCTATGGCTTTCCCGTCGATATCGTTAGAGATATCTCACTTGAGCGTGGTATTAATTTTGACGAGAAAGGCTTTAATCAAGCTATGGAAGGGCAGCGCGCCAAATCCAGGGCCGGTCAAAAGGGTGAGGGCATCAAGCTTCGTGGCGAGGGTCTCAAAAAATTGCTTGAAAAAGGGCTCCAAACCGAATTCAAAGGGTATACCTCTCTAGTTGTTGAAACTACTGCGCAAGCATTGCTTGACGACAATGGTGACTCAATCCAAAACCTTGCTGAAGGCGGGCAGGGCCAGCTGGTTGTCCCGCAGACGCCATTTTATGCCGAATCAGGTGGGCAGGTCGGAGATCACGGCACCGTCAACTGGCAGGGTGGGCAGGGTGGCAGAGCCCTGGTTATGAGTACCCAGGCCGAAAGTGGCATTATTTTGCACAAGGTAAAAGTGGAAAGGGGAGAGCTTACCCCTGGCTTGGCTGTTGAACTTGCAGTGCAGCAATCCAGCCGCGCCGAGACGGCGTGTAATCATACAGCAACCCATCTCCTGCATGCAGCATTACGGCAAACTTTGGGAGAGCATGTCAAGCAGGCCGGATCTCTGGTTGGTCCGGAGCGGTTACGTTTCGATTTTACTCATTTCTCACCGTTGACTACTCAGGAAATAGAAAAAATTGAGGAGTTGGTCAATAGCAAGATACGCCAGAATATTCCTGTTGAAACGCGTCTTCTTGGCCGGGAAGATGCGATAGCCGAGGGTGCTACGGCTCTTTTTGGTGAAAAGTATGACGAGGAGGTTCGTGTTGTCAACCTCAGCGATTTCAGCAAAGAACTCTGTGGTGGAACGCATGTTTCGGCGACCGGTGACATTGGTGTGTTCAAAATCATCTCGGAGACCGGCATTGCTTCAGGAGTGCGGCGAATCGAGGCCATCGCCGGCCGACCGGCCTATGATCATCTGTGGTCGATTTGCCGTCGTGAGGATGAGCTTGCCGAGTTATTGAACACCACGCCTGAGAATATGCAGACAAAGGTACGCCATCTCCTGGACGAACAGAAAAAGCTGGAAAAACAGATCGCCAAACTGTCCAGACAAATAGCTGGCTCAGACATCAGTAACCTGGTCAACAATGCCATGGAAGTCTCTGGCCTGAAAGTAATTGCGGCTGAAATTACGCTCGACAGTCCGAAGACCCTGCGAGAGGTCGGTGACAAGGTGCGCGATGGGCTGGATTCCGGAGTTGCCGTCCTCGGCGGCGTGATTAAGGGCAAGGTTGCCTTGCTGGCCATTGTCACCAAAGATCTCACCGGAACTATTTCCGCCGGAGAGTTGGTCAATCGAATTGCCAAAATAGTAGGCGGGAAAGGCGGAGGAAGACCGGATATGGCCCAGGCCGGTGGTGGCCTGACTGATAAAATTGGCGAAGCGATCCGTGCGGTGCCGGATACTGTCACCGCTATTGTAGAAGGCGGGTAACAATTTTTTTACTGCTATAAGTAGTCTTTATACAAATTGGTTGACACCTGTCCATATTTGCAGTAAAGGTTTTTTCGTTGTGAATGGCCATTCATTTTTATCGATGAACATGGCATTCCTGCATTTTCCGCAACGTGTTTTAATTATAGTGTTTCACAGTTCAGATAGCTGATTTTTTTTAGTTTTTATCAAAGCCGATCGGGAGCGTGTAATCATGATTACGATGGACATCACCTTAGTTATTCAGATGATTAACATCATTATATTGATGTTTCTTCTGAATAAAGTTCTGTACAAACCTGTGCTTGGCATCCTGCGAGAGAGATCAAAGAAAATGAAGGGAACGCAGGAGGAAATCGAAAGATTTGATAAAGACGCACGGCTTCGCCAGGAAGAAGTAGACAAAAAAATGGCCCAGGCTTCCAGCAAAGCTAAGGCAGCACTGGACTCAGCGCGTACAGAAGCCGCCGCAGCCGGAAATGAGAAGCTGGCTGCTATTAAAGCGGAAGTAGATGCTGATAGAGAGAAGAAGATGTCAGAACTGAAAAGCCAGATCGATTCTGCTGGGAAAAGTCTCCAGGAGAGCCTCGATACTTTTGCAGGCGACATGGCCGGAAAAATTCTTGGAAGGAGTCTCTAAAAATGAGAGGAGTAAAGCACATTACCAGCGGTTTGATACTGGTGGCGGTCGCGCTCTTGTTTTCTCTTGCTGTTGCCACAGCATGGGCGGCAAGCGATACAGGCCATGGAGCTGCTGATAGCGCAGGTCATGCCGCAGCTAGCGAATCCACCCATGGAGCTGATGATGGTCACGCTGCTGAAGGAGATCATGGCGATGGTCACCATGGTGACAGTCTTAGACCTGAAAAGCTGTGGGATCTGTTCTTCCGGGTACTCAACTTTGCTGTTCTCGTCTTCCTGCTGGTGAAGTTTGGCGCCAAACCAATTGCCAGCGGCCTTGCCGGTCGCCAGAAAAAAATCAAAGACGATATCGAAGATCTGGAAAGCAGACGAGATGAAGCGGAAAAAACCTACCGGGCTTTCGAGGCCAAGCTTGCCGGCATGGAAAAGGAAATCGATACCATCGTCGACAAAGCTGTTGCCCAGGCAGAAATAGAAAAGCAAAAGATCCTGGAAAAAGCTGAACAGTCTGCCGAAGATATGAAACGTCAAGCCGAAATGGCCATAAATAATGAAATCATGGTGGCACGCAGGACGTTGAAAAATGATATAGCTGAACAGGCCACGGCCATGGCTGAGGAGTTAATAAGGAAGAATCTCAAGGCTGATGATCAGGTGAAGATTATCGAAGATTACTTAGATAAAGTAGGGGCCGTACAGTGAAACAGACAATCTTAGCGCGAAGATATGCCAAAGCATTATTTGCGGTTGGCAAAGAAAATGACGCGTATGAAGCCTACAACGATATTCTTCAGGGAGTCGCCGGGCTTTATACATCCAATCCGGAAGTCGCTGATGCTCTGACCAATCCCCTCTACCCTGTTGATGTCAGGGAAAAGGTAATGGCAGGTATCATCGGTTCTGCAAAAATTGATAAAATTCCAGCCAATTTTCTCAATCTGCTGGTTGAGAAAAAACGTGCTGAAATTCTGCCTGATATTGCTGAGGCCTTTAAAATCATGGTTGATGAAGAGAAAAACGTCAGCCATGGCATGGTAACCTCGGCGGTGGAGTTGAGCGATGAATTACAGGCCAAAGTGAAAGCAGCACTTGAAAAGTTAACAGGCAAGCAGGTGGAGCTGTCTACCAGTGTCGATCCATCCCTTATCGGTGGAATCGTCGCCAAGGTTGGCGATTTAGTTCTGGACGGCAGTATCAAGACACAGCTTGCAGGTTTGAAAGATTCCATTAAAGGGAGAGAATAGATGCAGATTAAAGCCGAAGAAATCAGTCAAATTATCAAAGATCAGATTGGGGAGTACGAAACCAGTGTTGACCTGAATGAAACAGGCACCGTTATCTCCGTAGGTGACGGTATTGCTCGTGTCTATGGTGTACAGAACTGTATGGCCATGGAGCTTCTCGAATTCCCCGGAGGCATCATGGGCCTGGCCCTGAACCTTGAAGAGGACAACGTCGGTTGCGCTGTACTTGGTTCGGTTGAAAAGATCAAGGAAGGCGATATCGTCAAGCGTACCGGCAGAATCGCCGAGGTACCCGTTGGACCGGAAATGGAAGGCCGTGTCGTTGACGGTATCGGTCAGCCCATCGACGGTCTAGGACCTATTGATGCTAAACTGTCTTCCAAGATAGAGGTTCTGGCTCCCGGTGTTATCGCCCGTAAAGGTGTCCATGAACCCTGCTACACCGGTGCCAAGGCTGTTGACGCCATGACTCCTGTCGGCCGCGGCCAGCGTGAATTGATCATTGGTGACCGTCAGATTGGCAAGACCGCGCTCTGTGTTGATGCCATCATCGCCCAGAAAGAAACGGATGTACACTGCATCTACGTAGCCGTTGGTCAGAAAAAGTCAACAGTGGCCCTCGTTGTTGAGGCTCTGCGTAAGCATGGCGCCATGGAGTACACTACCGTTGTTTCAGCCTGTGCCTCTGATCCCGCTCCCATGCAGTATATTGCCCCATTTGCCGGTTGTGCCATGGGCGAGTATTTCCGTGATAACGGCAAGCACGCCCTGATCATTT
>JASJDT010000137.1 GCA_030065655.1 Desulfocapsaceae bacterium
TACAAACAACAAAGGCCGTCCTGAATCAGGACGGCCTTTGTTACTTGTAATTCGAGATAATGTTTCTCTATTCTTCGATGCCTAACAGATCAACCTCAAAGACGAGAACCGAGTTCGGCTCAATAACCGGTGGCGCGCCTTTTTCACCATAAGCCAGCTCAGAGGGAATATACAATTTATACTTTGAACCTACTTCCATAAGTTGAAGGGCTTCGCTCCAGCCGGGAATAACCTGATCTACACCAAATATGGCGGGTTCACCCCGTTTGATTGAACTGTCAAATTCGGTACCATCTATTAATGTACCAATATAATCAACTTTTACCCTGTCAGTAGCCGTTGGTCTAGCGCCATCACCTTTTTCAAGAAGTTCGTATTGAAGGCCGCTGGCAGTGGTGATAACACCCTCTCTCTTTTTATTTTCAGCCAAAAATTCGGCACCATGCTCTTTGTTCTCCTTTTTTATTCTTTCCAGCTCTCCTTGTTGTTTGGCTTGCATTTTCTGGCCAAAATCTTTCTGAACAGTGGCAATTTCTTCAGCGCTGAGTGCCGGCTCTTTTCCCTGATACGCATCTCTTACCCCTTGCATCAAAGCTTCAAAGTTGATTTCGTCATCGATTTTCTTGAAATAGTTGCCGACATCAAGCCCCATGCTATAGCCAAGTTTATCTTTGAAACTTTCCAGCTTTACCACATCTTTGTCAGCGTCGTCTGACCAAACAACTGCTGGAATAATGCAAATTGAGACTGCAATCAGCCATGCCGTTTTTTTCATGAAATACTCCTTTAGTTTTTAAATACCTCTTTCCTCAATTAGTTGTGCTTACACTAAACATTCAATCCATTCCCACAAGCATCAGAAATTGAAATTTTCCGGCAACAAACTACCTTTTCCATTTCAGCACCATATATCTTCAAGAAAAGGTGATAGATTGAATCGACAAAGCCTGCCTTAGTAAAAATAAATCTTTAGAATAACATAATATTTTAACTAAATCTAAAATAACCTTGAAAAGCGTGCTGCAATTTCGCAGGACGACATATCAAAGTTCAACAACAGTGATACCTCTATTCTTTTTGTTGAGATTTTCGCTATTGGTGAGCTGTGGTAAACGACGCATTAACGAACGGGTTCGGCCTTCCTTTTTCGAAAACTCTTCACCGGGGATGAAGGTCCTGATCTTCCGTCTCTCCTGGAGATGAGCCAGATATTTCCGGCACTCTAAGCGAATAACTCCACCTCTGCCGCTGGCTCCGTAACCATGAATTATGGTTGCCACTATTACATGCTCACGTCTGGCCAGCTCCAAATCACGGTCAAGTTTCTGCAGGGCTGCCTCGACGGTCGGTTTGCCATTTTCGATATTGATAACTCGGTGCGTTCCCGGTAATTTCCGATGAACTTCACGCTCTTGCCTGTTGTTGCAAAATGGACAATGCAAAGTATCGCCTGGAATTTCATTTCCGCATATGTCACATTCAACACGCATACCTATCTTATTTCACCCGTATATTGCATATTGCAGGTTCATTTCCCTGGAGAAGGCTTTACCATTGGCCAATGAAAACCAGGGTTACCCGGCGTACTCATAAGTGCCAGGCATCATATTTGGACTTATCTTATTTTCGAGTCACATTGATGACGTGCTTCATCTGTCGTAAATGCTGGGTTATGGTCTGCAGGTGATCAAGGTTTTCCACCTCCACGGCGACTCGAATATCTGCGGTATCAATTGGAGTGGTGTGGGCCGAGATTTCCACAATATTGGCATTATCGGCGCTGATTGCTGCACTGATTTCAGCAAAAACTCCACGTTTGTTCTCGGCGCTGACAAAAAGTTCGACTTTGTGCTGTCTCTGACCTGGTTCCTCCGACCAGGAGACGTCAAGCCAGCGTTGAGGATCAGTTTGTTTAAGGTTCCCGCATTCCCGTTTATGTATGGAAACCCCTCTTCCCATGGTTATAAAGCCTACAATCTCATCTCCGGGTACGGGATTGCAGCATTGGCTGATTTTTATCAGCATACCATCTATGCCGTCTATCTTTACGGCTGTTCCGGATGATGTCTTTGCTGGTTGCCGGTTAGCCTTGAAAACACTGCTCTCCTCTGCAGAAAGAGTTTCTTCAACACCTTCCTTTTCCTGGACGATCTCAGGTGGCAGCAGGTGTCTCTCCAACTGCTGAACGGTTATGGTACCACTTCCCACCTTAACAAGCATGTCATCTAGGGAATTACAGTGAAGCTGCTTTAAAAGAAGCTTTATATGACCGCTTTTTATCATCTTCTTCAAAGAAGAACTGCTTTTCTTTAATTCGCGTTCGCAGATTTCACGGCCAAGTTTCAATGCTTTTTCTTTTTCTTCCCGTCTCAACCAGGAGCGAATGCGGGCCTTTGCCCGGCTGGTTTTTACAAGATCAAGCCATCCTCTTCGGGGAGTCTGGTGAGGCGAGGTGATGATTTCAACGATATCACCGCTATTTAGCTTATACTTCAAGGGAACAAGACGACCGTTGACCTTGGCACCGGAGCAGTGATCACCTACTTCGGAATGAATGGCATAGGCAAAGTCTATTGGGCTACTCTCTTTCGGCAACTCTTTGACCTCACCATTAGGGGTCAACGCATACACATCGGGGTCATCAAGCTCACCCATGACGCTGTCGAGAAACTCCCTAGGGTCTTCGACATCCTGTAATGAATTCACCAGATTTTTGAGCTTCTGAAAAAGCCTCATATCATTCTGGCTGACCTTCTGTCCTTCCTTATAGGCCCAATGAGCAGCAACACCCTCTTGAGCAATACGATCCATCTGCTCGGTACGAATCTGAATTTCAATGAAATGACCGCGCGGACCAGCAACGGTCGTATGCATGGATTGATAATTATTCGATTTAGGAACAGATATGAAATCTTTTATTCTGCCATGAACGGGTGCCCAGTTGGCATGGATAATTCCGAGCGCTTCATAGCATTCATTGACGGTATCGACGATGATCCGAAACGCTACCTTGTCATAGACACGTTCAAAGGGAATGTTCTGAGCAATTAGTTTCTTATAAATTGAGTAGAGATGTTTGGGCCGGCCAATTATCCGAATAGGCATAATAGCATTGGAATTAAGCTCATTCCTGAGGATGGTGATAACTTCATCAACATATCTCTGCCGCTCTTCCAGAGAGCCCTCAAGTCTGCCGGTGAGATCAGCGTATTCCGCCGGATGGAGATATTTAAAGGAGAGATCCTCCAACTCACGTTTTAACCAGTCAATACCCAGTCTGCTGGCCAACGGTGCATAAAGATCCATGGTCTCACGGGCTATTTCCCTCTGCATCTTTCTGCTCACAGCATCCAGCACACACATATCCTGCAGACGATCGGCGAGTTTGACCAATAGAACTCTGATATCAGCGGCGATGGCCAGCAACATTTTCCGAACGTTTTCAGCCTGATGCGCTAGTTTACTGTTGTAGCGCATGCCGGTAATCTTCGTCGAACCATCGATAATGGTTGCCAGTGCATCGCCAAACTCAGCGCGCAAATCAGCTATAGCCACCCCATCTTTAATCACGCCATGAAGCAGACCGGCGAGGATAGTATCGAGGTCAAGTTTCATGGATGCCAGGGTAGAGGCAACTTCCAGGGAGTGCAGCAGATAAGGTTCTCCGGAAAAGTGCTTCTTACCGCCGTGCACCTGCCGAGCTAACTCCCATGCCTTATCGATGGGAGAGAGATCAATACCCTGCAGGTGGTTTGAGGCAAGGACTTTCAGCCCTTCCGTATTGAGGCTCGATGTTTGTAGCATACCAGCCGTAAATAATTCAGTTTGTTGCTTCAGCAACTACTTTATTGAGTGCAGCAAGAAGATCTCCTGCATTCATCTCTTCAGTGACACCGTCTCTTCTGCTGCGCAACTCAACTACTCCGTCTTTGAGGAACCGTTTACCAACCGTAATCCGATACGGGATGCCAAGAAGATCGGCATCTTTGAATTTTGCACCGGGGCGCTCATCCCGATCATCGAGCAGCGTAGGAACCCCCAATTCACGAAGGTCCTCATAGAGACTCTCGGCCATGGCGGTGATTTTTTCATCATTGATGCCAAGATTGAGTATAACAGCAGCATAGGGTGCCAATGGCAATGGAAAAATGATACCGTTCTCGTCATAATTCTGTTCGATGGCCGCAGCCACCACCCGGCTGACCCCGATGCCATAACACCCCATGATAAATGGCTTTTCCTGACCTTCACTGTCTTGAAAAACGGCCTGCATGGATTTTGAATATTTGTCACCCAGCTTGAAAATATGACCGACTTCTATGCCTTCTGTCAATTCGAGCTTACCGCCACAGGATGGACAGGGATCTTCTGTGGTTATCTGACGAAGATCGGCAATGGTTTCAACCTTAAAATCGCGGTTGAGATTGACGTTTTTAAGATGAAAATTCTTCTCATTGCCGCCGGTGTAAAAATTGTTCATTGCAGCAACCTGTTGATCGGCCACCAAGCGAATAGAGGCACCAACCGGTCCTAGATAGCCACTCGGAACTCCGGTGGCGTCAAAAACCTCCTGGTCACTGGCCATCATAACATCGGTTGCCCCTAGTAGGTTCTTTAACTTTACCTCCTCCAGGTCGTGATCGCCACGCAATAAAACACCGACAGGCGCACCATCGGCCAAATACACCAGAATTTTGACAAGAGCTTTCGGTTCAATTTCTAGAAATTCGCAGACCGTGGCAACCTTTCTCTTACCGGGAGTTTCAATTTTTTCAAGCTCAGCCAGCTCTGGCGATTCTGCCGGCTGCGGTGCGACCACAATCGCCTTTTCCAGGTTCGCCGCATAGTCACAATTATGACAGAAAACAATGGTGTCTTCACCGTTCTCCGCCAGAACCATGAACTCGTGTGAAAAACTCCCGCCGATGGCCCCGGAATCCGCCTCGACAGCCCGAAATTTCAAACCGCAACGGGTAAATATCCGGACATAGGCGTCATACATGCGCCGATAAGATACCTCTGCTTCCTGATCAGTTACATCGAAGCTGTAGGCATCCTTCATAATAAATTCACGCCCGCGCATTAAACCGAACCGTGGCCTGATTTCATCCCGAAACTTCGTCTGTATCTGGTAAAGATTCAGCGGTAAATTGCGATAGGAATGCACAAAGCGGCGCATAATATCGGTGACTACCTCTTCATGCGTCGGCCCCAGACAGGACTCCCGATCATGACGGTCCTTAAAACGCAACAGCTCTGGACCATAATCATTATATCTGCCGGACTCCTCCCAAAGATCCGCGGGCTGCACCATGGGCATCAATATTTCCTGGGCACCTGCTCTGTTCATTTCTTCACGAACTATGTCTTCTACTCGACGGATAGCTGCCAAGCCGTAGGGTAGATATGAATAGACACCCGAAGTCAATTTTTTCATGAACCCGGCACGCAGCATTAATCTGTGACTTATAACTTCTGCTTCAGCTGGCGTCTCTTTTAGGGTCGGGAGTAATGATTGTGTATAACGCATTTTGAATTATGGGGGTTAAAGTGATCTTTTCGAGATCATACAGAATTCTCTCTTTTCAATAGACAGAAGGATATACCCAAGCCTTCCGTAACAAATGACTTTCCGGCTACCTGGATTGGTTGCCTCAGCCTCGATAACTGCTTCTTCATTTTTATACTATCTCAGGGCTGAGTCAACAGGAAATGCAGTTTTATCTTAGGGATGTAAATATTGAAAACTGTTTATTTCTTCGTCCGTCTCTCTTTATCCATGGCCTGTAATTCAGTCATGAAAACCTCCATGAGTTCGGCCTCTGGTACTTTCATGAAAAGTTTCCCTTTTTTAAAAATAATGCCTACGCCATGACCGCCGGCAACACCGATGTCTGCTTCCTTAGCTTCTCCAGGACCATTGACCACACAGCCCATCACCGCCACTTTTAGGGGACTTTCCATTTTCTGAACGTATTCCTCAACTCTTTCAGCTAAGGCAAAGAGATCTATCTGTGTTCTACCGCAGGTGGGACAGGAAATGAGCTCAGGTCCACGCTCACGGATCCGCAAGGAGCGTAACAGCTCGTAGCCTACCCGAACTTCTTCCACCGGTGGGCGGGTGAGGGAGATGCGAAAGGTGTCGCCGATTCCCTCGAATAGCAGTATCCCGAGAGCAACACTGGATTTTACCGTTCCAGCTATCAAACCACCGGCTTCGGTTACGCCGATATGCAAGGGATAATCGGTCTGATCGGCAAGTTTACGATAACCATGTATGGTGGTCAGAGTATCCGATGCTTTTACAGAAATTTTAATATCGTAAAATTCCTGCTGTTCGAGAAGTCTGACGTTGCGCAGGGCACTTTGAATAAGGGCATCCGGTTTTTCAGGACAGGGATAACCGAATTGTTTCAGTAGATCTTTTTCAATTGATCCACTGTTTACCCCTACCCTGATTGGCACTTTGTGCATTTTGGCGGCATCAACAACCTTAGCAAGCTTCTCAGAGCCGCCAAGATTACCTGGGTTTATGCGGATGGCCTGGGCACCATTTTCCATTGCAGCTACCGCCAGGCGATAATCAAAGTGAATATCACCAATCAGCGGAATGGAAATCTTCTCTCTTATCTGTTTGAGTGCCTGTGCCGCATCCATATCCAGAACGGCAACCCGGATTAACTCACAACCGCTCTGTTCAAGCTCATGGATCTGCGCCACCGTGGCCTCGACCTGACGTGTATCCGTATTGGTCATTGATTGAACGCGGATAGGGCTTTCACCACCGATATCAATATCACCTATGGTAATTTTCCGGGTTTTCCGCCGGACAATCATTTTTTCTCTCCACCCATTTTTGCTGATTTCTTTTTATCGGCAAGACTGAGCTCGGCGTCTGAAGCACGTACATAGACAGGTGTTGCCTGAGTAATATCGAGATACTTTTCTTCACTGACATTTTTGCCGCAGAGCAAGCCCACCGCTGTAGCGGAAGGAAAATGCAGCTGAGATGGTGCAAAGCTGACAAGTTTGCCTAGCTGCTCCTGCCACAGACCCCCGTAAGTTGCAATACCATCGCCCACGAGCATCGTTGGCTTGCTAATTCTTTTCCCTAATTCGTTTGGGAAGACTACCTCTATCTCGCTCGTCCTGATGAATCGACAACCTTCTGTTTCAAATTGATAAGTTGCCGTATATACCTGCTTTTTCCTGGCATCCATGACTGCCTGTATTGGCTTATCGGTGGCACACATTGCCGCCAGGGCATCAAGGGTTGGCACACCAGCCAAATGCTTATCGGCGGCAGCAGCAAACCCCTTCGCGGTTGCCATACCTATTCGTAAACCAGTAAAACTGCCTGGACCCAGCCCCACAGCTATGGCATCTATATCCTCCCAACCTATTTCAGTCTCCCTGAAAAGATGATCTACGCAGCTTATAAGCCTTCTGGAATGGGTAATACTGGAACTCAGCGAAAGACAGGCGATCACTTCGCCCTGCGCCATTGTACCCCTGGTGAGAGAAACCGTGGAGCACCTGGTCGCTGTATCCATGGCAAGGATTAGCGGATAACGACCTGCCATCACTGGAACAACCTTACAATGTCATTATAAAAGACGAAAATCATCAGGGTTCCGAGAAAGGCTAGGCCAATCTGTTGAGCAATAATCTGTGATTTTTCATCCATGGGTTTCCTCCTGATAGCTTCAACTGTGAGAAAAACCAGATGACCGCCATCCAGAATCGGAATTGGCAGAAGGTTCAAAATGCCTAGATTCACACTCAAAATCCCGATAAAGTAGGTGAGGTTTATCCATCCTTCCCGCATCTGCTCGCCAGCAAGCTGAGCGATGAGAATTGGACCACCAAGTTCACTCGCCGGAATGACCTGCTGTACGATCTTGATAAAACCCATGCCGGTCAAATAAATAAACAGCCAAGTCTGTGCAAGAGCATCGCTGAACGCCTGAAACAGGCCAACCGAGGTGTACTCAATAACATTATCTTTGACAATGCCGATCATGAATCTTTCTTCAACCACTTCACCGAATACATTTTTTGCATCATCAAGAGCCGGCTGCAGTTGAACTTCAAAACGCTGACCCTCGCGCCAGAGCTCAATGGTGATTTCTTCTCCCTTACTGTCTTTAACTCCGTTGAGCACGTCTTCCCAACGTTCCGTGGGAATTCCGTTAATCCCCAGAATCTCATCACCCTGTTCAATCCCCGCTTCCCAAGCTGGAGAATCCTCGTTAACCATACCAATGCGAGTAGTATCAACCTGTTCCGGTACGCCAACTGTCAAAAACAACAGAAAAAAGAGAATGACTGGAAAGAGCAGATTAAAGAGTGGTCCGGCAAAGATTATGAGAAATCGCTGGAAGATTGTCTTATGGGCAAAGGCCGCCTCTCTGTCCTGTTGGGGCACATTCTGCTCATCGGGGTTTTCCCCGTACATTTTTACATATCCACCAAGCGGCAGAGCCGATATCACGTATTCGGTCTCCCCGATCACTTTACCAATGAGTTTTGGGCCAAAACCAAGGGAGAATTTGAGAACGCGAACGCGAAAAAGTTTAGCAAAAAGAAAATGGCCAAGTTCATGAACGAATATGAGCAGGCCAAGAACCAGTATGAAGGAAAATAAAGTATTCATAAAGACAACTATAAAAAGATTATTGTTCGATTAAATGTATGCCAAGAATAATCACGAAATGATCAAATGGAAACGAGAGCTACTCCTTCTCTCTCATCAAATGTTGAGCGACACGCCGGGCTTCAGCGTCTGCTGCCAAAATATCAGAAAGGCTGTATTCGTCTCCTGCGGTGACACTGGACATTGTCTGCTCGACAATGGCAGCTATCCGGGGAAAGGCTATTTCTTGATTTAAAAAGGCCTCCACAGCCACTTCATTGGCACCGTTAAGCACTGCCGGGCTGATGCCACCCTGTTGCAAGGCCGCAAATGCCAGTCTCAATGCCGGGAACCTCGTATAATCTGGTTCCTCGAACTCCAGATTACCACACTGGGAGAGCCCCAGCCGATGCAGTTGCAATGGCAGTCGCTGCGGATAGGACAGAGCGTAGGCAATGGGGATGCGCATATCCGGTATGCCCAACTGGGCCAAAACCGAACCATCCTGAAATTCAACCAGTGAGTGAACTATGGATTGCGGATGGACGACCACTTCGATATCACGCCCATGCATATCAAACAGCCAGCGCGCCTCAATTACTTCGAGGCCTTTATTCATAAGCGTTGCCGAGTCAATCGATATCTTTTTTCCCATGGACCAGTTGGGATGAGCAAGGGCCTCTTCTGGAGTGACTCTCTGCAGCTCTTCCATTGATTTTGCGCGAAATGGCCCACCCGATGCCGTCAGGATAATCTTATGTACATCCTGACGCCTTCCTCCTTCCAGGGCTTGAAAGATAGCACTATGTTCCGAGTCTATGGGAAATAATCTAACCCCATTTTTACGCACCGCATCCATAACCAATTTACCGGCCATCACCAATGTTTCTTTATTGGCCAGGCCAATATCTTTGCCGGACTCAATTGCCGCTAGTGTAGGCAAAAGACCTGCTGCCCCAACAATCGCAGAAACCGTAAAATCTGCCTGGGCAAGTGATGCCACCTGGGAATTGCCGTCGTTGCCATGAACGATTCGAGAATGAAACACAGAAGGCAGCAGCTTCTTTAGCTTCTCGGCATGCAATTCATCGGCTATGGAAACAAGCTTTGGGTCGAATTCAACAACCTGTTCGCTGAGTACCTTGACATTCTTGCCAGCAGCAAGTCCAACTATAGTGAACTTTTCGGGAAACTCACGAACCACATTGAGTGTGTTGACACCTATTGAGCCGGTTGAGCCAAGGAGTGCTATCTTTTTCATAGCTACCCTGTAAATATCCGCAGGTAATAGAGAAACGGCGCAGCCAGAAGCAATGAGTCGATCCTGTCAAGCAATCCGCCGTGTCCCAATAGGATCCTGCCGGAATCCTTGGTGTCCGTGCCGCGTTTGACCATCGACTCACAAAGATCACCGACGATACCAACGCAAACCAACGCAATGGATGCAGCCATGAGTACGACCCAGTTGACCTGGTCAAGCAACAGAAAGGCAAGAAGTACAGCAACTAAAAATGCACAGATCACCCCGCCGGCAGCTCCCTCCACTGTTTTGTTGGGGCTGACGTGGCGGGAGAGTTTATGTTTGCCGAATTTCTTGCCACTATAGTAAGCTCCAGAGTCTGAACCGGCCGTAATACCAACAAGAATGATGAGCCAAAGATTTCCCTCCGGCTGCAAGTGAAGTAGGACAAGGTGAGCAGCAAAAAAACCGATGTATACCGCACCAAAAATAAGCCTGTTCAAAAATTGGAGGCTATTTGCCAACTTTGAGTAATTGAACAGGACATAGCATATGGACAGAAAGACGGCCAGAAAGAGTCCTCCCCCGACACCATCTTCATGCCACATGCCGACGAAAATAGCTGGAAGTGCAACAAGAAAGGAAAAAAACAGAAAATCGATATCGGTGGTGCTGGCCGGCAAAGCCATTTTCAAATACTCATGGGCGCCAATAACAACTATAGTAATTACGGCAAGCCAGAATAGAGGAAACGAACCGTAGAGGAGAAGTAACAACCATAAA
Organism: Desulfocapsaceae bacterium; assembly: GCA_030065655.1. Classification (GTDB taxonomy): domain Bacteria; phylum Desulfobacterota; class Desulfobulbia; order Desulfobulbales; family Desulfocapsaceae; genus Desulfopila_A. The sequence continues at coordinate 10,659 of JASJDT010000137.1, forward strand.
GCTGCCAACAGGATTCCTGGAATTAGCCGTTTCATATTATTTACCCAGCTCTCAGCTGTGCACCGGTCTTGCCAAACCTTCGCTCCCGGCTCTGAAATTCGTGAAGCGAGTCTAGAAAAGCTTCTCTTCTGTACTCCGGCCACATGATATCAGTGAAAACAATTTCAGCGTATGAGGCCTGCCAGAGAAGAAAATTTGACAACCTCTTCTCACCTCCGGTGCGAATAAAAAGGTCAGGTTCCCGTAACTCTGCAGTATACAGGTGTTCGCTAATCGTCTCTTGGGAAATCTGCTGATGATTCAGGCTCCCTTGACAACATTTTCGGGCAATAACTTGGACGGCCCGGGTTATTTCGTCCCGCGAGCCGTAACTGAGGGCAAGGTTGAGAATAAGTCTCTTATTGTGTTTGGTTTTCTCTATAGTTTCAAAAAGAACTTCGCGAACGCCTTCGGGAATTTTTTCGAGATCGCCGATGCAGATAAGACGAATATCATTTTTCAGCATCCTCGACAGTTCTGACTCGAGATAGTTTTTGAGGATGGTCATCAAACCGGAAACCTCATTTTCCGGACGCTTCCAATTTTCGCTGGAAAAGGCGTACAAGGTCAATACTTCTATACCAACCTCTGCTGCGACCTCGACAATCTCGCGAACCGAGCCAGCTCCTTTCCGATGACCATGGAGACGTGGCTTGTTCTTGCTTTCCGCCCACCTGCCATTGCCATCCATGATGATAGCTACATGCTTGGGCACTCGTTGTAGGTCAAGCTCTCGATCCGTTGGCATGCTCTGCAGATATTCTGGTTTCAGGTGATGAAAAGCCGGTTCTGAGTCATTGAATCCCTTGATGTTGAACAAGAAGCTTCAGGGAAAAGACCCAGATCTGATCAAACTTCCATTACTTCTTTTTCTTTGGCAGCGGTTATTTCATCGATCATTTTGACATGATCGTCGGTTTCGCTTTGCGCATCATCTTGGAGTTTGAACATATCGTCTTCGGAAATTTCCTTGTCCTGCTTTTGCTTCTTCAGGGCATCAATGGCCTCGCGCCTGGCATTTCGAACGGCTACCCGAAATTCCTCTGCAGTCTTTTTGACCTGTTTGACAAGTTCCTTTCGTCGTTCTTCGGTAAGCTGCGGGATATTCAAGCGAATTATTTTACCATCGTTGACCGGGGTCAGGCCAATACTGGCCTTCAACAGGGCTTTTTCGATGACCGGCAGAAGTTGAGGGTCCCAAGGTTGGATGGCAATGAGTCTGCTCTCCGGAATGGTAAGCGTGCCAACCTGATTCAAAGGCATTGATGTCCCATAGGCATCGACCGTGATTCCATCCAGAAGAGCCAATGAGGCCCTGCCGGTACGGATCTTGGAAAGCTCAACCTTAAACATCTCGACGCTCTTTTCCATCTTCTCAGTCATATCTAATATTACATCACTCATGTTTCTACTTTCCTCCTAGTTGGTGGAGTTTACCTTGAGAAACCGGTCAATTTTTCGCATTTTTGCTGCCTTTAGAGGCCCAGGTAAAGACAACGTATTGTTCGGAAGGATGCGTTGACCAACATAACGAATCAAAAATGGAAACCAGCTGGGTTTCTTTGCGCTACATACTTATGGTTGTGCCAATGGGTTGCCCACTTACCGCTTTACGAATATTGCCGGGAGTTTTCATATTAAATACCATGATAGGCTTCTTGTCGCCTTTGGCTAGTGCAATACCGGTAGCATCCATCACCTTGAGGTCGCGGATCAGTACCTCATCAAAACTGAGATGTTCATAGAGGACAGCATCATCATACAGCATGGGATCTTTATCAAAAACCCCGTTGACCTTCGTTGCCTTGATAATCACATCGGCATTTATTTCCAAAGCCCTGAGAACTCCGGCTGAATCTGTGGTGAAATAGGGATTTCCTGTTCCGGCAGCAAAGATTACCGCCCGTCCCTTTTCCAGATGGCGGGTTGCTCTGCGACGGATATACGGTTCACACACCGACTGCATCGGTATCGCTGACATCACTCGGGTGTCGACGCCGCAGCGTTCCAGGGCATCCTGTAGAGCCAAGCTGTTCATGACCGTGGCCAGCATCCCCATGTTGTCTGCAGTTGCTCGATCCATGCCTTTGCTGGCACCGGCAACTCCCCTAAAGATGTTGCCGGCCCCTATGACAATACCTGGTTGTACACCAATGGCAACAATCTCCTGGATTTCTTTGGCGACATAGTCAATAACATCGGTGTTGATGCCAAAGGAATCGTCGCCCATGAGAGCCTCGCCACTGAGTTTTAACAAAATCCTCTTATACTCTATGTGCATTATCAGATCTCCATTTGACTATGAAAGCTGCAGGATTGACCAGCCACTGGTCCAGTAACAGTAAAAACCACTCTATCTGCTACTCTTCTCCAACTTGAAAACGGCTAAATCTCTTTATGGTGATATTTTCACCAATTTTACCGACAAGATCGGTAAGGATGTCCTGGATAGTATGATCAGGATCTTTGACAAATTGTTGTTCCAACAAGACTATCTCGGAGATAAATTTCTCCAGCTTACCCGTCACCATTTTCTCAACAATATTCTCGGGTTTACCGGATTCAAGACCTTGTTGAATATAAATTTCTTTTTCCCTGGCAATCACCTCGGCTGGTACTTCCTCGCGGGTAACTGAGACAGGGTTGGCAGCCGCTATGTGCATTGCCACATCACGGGCGAACTCCGCAAATTGATCGGTTTTAGCTACGAAATCGGTTTCACAGCCGACTTCCACCATAACACCAAGCTTACCTCCTGCATGTATATAGGTAGCAATAACACCTTCACTTGTTGCCCGGCCAGCACGTTTGGCAGCAACAGCAAGACCTTTTTGGCGAAGCAGATCCACCGCTTTCTCCATATCGCCATTAGTTTCAGTCAGTGCTTTTTTGCAATCCATCATGCCAGCGGCGGTCTTGTCACGCAGCTCTTTTACCATCTTACTCGTAATACTCATGGTAAACCTCCATTATGTAACGCCAATCGGCATTAATCCTTTCAATATAACAAACTAACAACCCAGTTTATCTTTGGGTTAATCGTATATGCAGACTAAAGGGGCGGTCTGACGACTGCCCCTCTCAACGTTCCTGCGATGTCAAGGCATCGCTTATCGTCTCTACTCGTCAGAAGTTTCCACCTCTTCAGAAGGTGTACTTTCTTCTTCAAACTGGGCTCCGGCTTCACCGTGGGCGGCAGCCATAGCCTCTTCTGATGCATCTTCACCATCTTTTGCGGCCTTGCCTCGCAGCACCGCCTCAGCAACGTAATTACTGATAAGTCGTATGGAGCGAATCGCGTCATCGTTACCTGGGATTATATAGTCCACACCATCAGGATCACAGTTGGTGTCGGTGATGGCAACTACCGGAATATCCAATTTTCTGGCTTCACTCACGCCGATTGCTTCCTTTCGCGGATCAACCACAAAAACAACGCTGGGCAAAGAACGCATATCTTTTATGCCACCAATATTTCTTTCGAGTTTGATGCGCTCTTTTT
>JASJDT010000138.1 GCA_030065655.1 Desulfocapsaceae bacterium
AAGATTTTACGCTGGGAAGACCATACTTATCGCGCATATATCTCATTATTTGGTCATACTTCTCCAGAGTATCGATGCCTATATAAACACCCAGCAACTGGTCATTGTAAAACCCGAAAACAATGTCGTTGATCACGATATCATCCAGAACATAGCTTTCTCCGGGATTGCTGTAGTAGGTTATGTGTTTTTTGGCATACAGTTCCTCCAGTTTTGGAAGCTCTCCAATGTTTTGCCCCCAGGTATAGTTCATGAAACCACGTTCAAGGTCTGCTGCAATGCTCATAGTTGCAGTGAATATAGTTACAAACAAAAAAGTTGCGGCATATCGTCTCATGATCAATAGCTCCCCAGCTTGTTAGATTAACGGTCAATATTTGGGATGATGACCACATTATTCAAATAAGATGTTGTCGTTGTTGCCAATGTCAAGCCAACCTCGGTTCTGGATGAAGTGGGAGAAAATGGGGCGGCCTTCTCTGTTTGCAAGCGATACGGGCTGGTAATTCTTGTGCTCTCCTCTGAGACAATAGCATCATAATTTCGAACACTATTGCTAGGCTTTTTCATCAGTATTAGTAATAAACACTAAATACCGGCAAAATCAAAACATAAGGCATTGAATTTTCATCAAATATAATTATTTGGTAGTTTGCTCGCTCCACTGGTCTGGGCTGGAATACAATTATTTGCTAAATAGATATGGCTTTTCTGACGATAAAAGCTTCTAGCTGATGCTTTTTTGAATAACAAATTAACAATTGTAATGTTGCTTAAGAGGTTGAGATTATGTCCCTCATTCACTGGATGCCTGAGAATAACACAAATATAGACTTTGTTGACAACCAACATCGTAATATTGCCAGTCTTATTAATGAATTGGAAAGAGCTCTCGAGGGCAGTCTCAATACTGTTGAAACTCAGCGCATCATCAAAAAGATACTCAACAGCGCCATTTCTCATTTTGCCCAAGAAGAAAACCTCATGGAGCAACATGATGTTCCCGACTTGCAGACCCATGAAAACGAGCATTATTTCTTCGAGGACACTGTCTGTGCCGTCGAAGATGCTCTCAAAGCGAACGACATTTCCCTTGCCAGAGAAAAATTGCTAATCCTATCAGAATGGTTTGTTGACCATATTCGGGAAATGGACCAGGAAAGTCTTCAATATGTTAAAAATTAGCTTGATTGATTTTTAACAGAATACCCAAAAGAGAAAAAAAGGCCTGGAACTATCTGAAAATCAATCAGATATTTACAAGCCAACTATCAGAATAATCCCGACACCTCGGGTGATGATGGTATTATTAGAGCACAACCTCGAACGACTTCAAAAGAAAAGCTCACCTCACCCTGATATATCACGAGCAAAATAAGCTCTGACTGAACCCAGATCGGGGAAGGAAAAAACCCTTTCCCGATCTGGATGATTGATCGCTACCTTACCACTGAAAAACTTTATCTAGATCTTCGTCCGGTACATCGAATGTAACATCGTGAGGTGGCAGTTTGTCACGCTTGAAGTAGCGTGGTAATCTGTCGTCTTCAGCAGTGAAGCCCGCTCTGGCGTTAAAGTCACGCTCATTGTCAAGAATGGACTTACCCAGCGCCACAACATCGTCGGCGGTTAATTCAAGGCCGTAAAAACCATTCAGCAGATCGATCAGCGCCTGGAAGGTTTCCGGCTGATCGAGAACCGCAAAGGCAATAAACAGACACATACCGGTTGAGTCAACCGAGGCCGTGGCTATCTGCAGATTCTTGGACAATTCCGCCTGACCTTCTGGGCTCAATGGGTCGACATCGCCACCTACTTTGAGAATATTTGTAGCCACAGCATAACCTGCCGTATGATCTGCTCCCATGGGGCTGGTCGCATAGGTTACACCGATGCCTTTTACCGCACGGGGGTCATAGGCTGGCATGCCCTGACCTTTGACAACCGGAGCCTTTTCAATACCATAGGCCCTGGCAGTGGTGGCAGCACCACTGCCGAGGATACGGCCAAGCGGTGTTCCCGAGCCAACTTCTTTGACCAGGTTTATTGCCCCTTCAGCATCACCAAATTTGAGCAGTCCAGCCTCCATGGCAACACCGATGGTCACTCCCATTTCAATGGTGTCAAGACCGAAGTCATCATCGAGAAAGTCAAGTTTAGCGATGGCATCGAGATCACATATGCCGCAGTTGCCGCCATGCGACCACACCGTTTCGTATTCAGGTTGTTTGGTTACGTAGTTGCCATCCTTATCGAGAAAGGTACCCGAGCACTGGATGCTGCAGCCTCGATGACAACCATGGGTTGCCTTTCCACCCCTGGCAATCTCCAGTTCAGCCTGGGTTTCACCGCTGATCTTCTCAGCATCCGGAAAATTACCCTGCTTGAAATTGTAGGTGGGGTAGCCGCCGGCTTCGTTGAGCAGATTGGTCAACACATTGGTGCCATAGGTCGGCAAACCTTGACCGGTAACGGCGTGATCTTTGAGGCCCTGATTAAATCTTTTGTTGGCATCGCTAAAGGCCTCTTTATTCTTGGGCTCACGCATTTTGGTACCGTCACCATCCAGGATAATGACCTTGATGCCCTTAGAGCCCATAACTGCGCCAACACCGCCTCTGCCGGCATGTCTGGTTGGCCGCTGTTCCTTATCGGTTACGGCAATGGTGGAATTGGACAGACGCATCTCACCGGCCGTGCCGATTGAAAGCATTGCCCCCTTGGTGTAGAGGTCCTGGAACTTTTCCATCAGCTGATAGTTGGTCATCATTTTCAGGTCGTTGGCCTTTTCAATGGTGGCACCATCTTTATTGACAACAACCTTGTAAAGGGTCTCACCGTCCCACTCGCCCTCCAGAACGATGGCAGCATAACCGAGCCGAGCCAGGATCTGTGCTCCCTGACCGCCTGAATTAGCCTCTTTTATACCGCCGGTAAGCGGGCTTTTGCAGCCAACTGAGAGCCGACCCGAAGTAACTGCTGCCGTACCACTTAGCAGTCCCGGGGCTATGACCAGTTTGTTTTCCGGCCCCAGAGGGTGGCAATCAGCCGGTACCTCTTTATTTACGAGTGCCGAGGTCAGTGCTCTACCGCCGAGTCCAGCATAATCCCCGCATGATTCCTCGGTGAGAGTCGGACCACCGGGAGCGCCAACATTGATGCGTAAAATCTTGTCCATGTGCCTCCTCCAATATTTGTATTGACAGTTTCCTACCTCTATGTCTGCTTCATCGATTGTGGCGGCAAGGACTGCCGCTTATCTGAAGAATCAATCAGCAGAAATAATTTTTCCTCATCCTCTATAGTAATATTTCTCATAACTATCTGGATTAGGCAACCCCTAACTTACTTTTACTCTATGCAAGCAATAAGTATATTCACGAAAATAAAAAATTGCAGCCTCGCTACTCGCAGAAAAAAAGATACACGAGTGGAAGCTGCAAAAAATTTTGAGTTTGTCTCTATGTTGCATGCGCCTGGACAACTCCGATACTGCAGGTATAGGCCAGGCGCAAGGAACTACAGCGCCGCTGTATAAATTGCCCTGACATCATCATCATTTGGGCAGCGCGGATTGGTCAGTCCGCAAGCATCTTTCTGGGCATTCCCTGTCATGGTGTCAATATCTTCTGCTTTGACATCTTTGCCATAGCGCTTGCCAAGCTCTACTAAACCTGCCGGAATACCTATATCCGTTGAGAGTTTTTGAATTGCGGTAAGCGCCAGTTCTGCCGCTGCTCTGGGCGAAAGTCCTTCAATATTCTCGCCCATGAGTTGAGCAATTTTGACAAATCTGTCCATTTTGGCAATGAGATTGAACCTGCTGACATGAGGAAGAAGGATGGCATTGCATTCGCCATGCGGCAGATCATAAAAACCACCGAGCTGATGCGCCATGGCATGGACATGACCAAGGCTGGCGTTATTAAAGGCCATTCCAGCAAGATACTGAGCAAAGCACATACCCTCCCGGGCAACAAGGTCCTGGCCGTTGGCCACTGCAGGACGAAGATGGGTGGCAATGAGTTCAATCGCTTTTTCTGCAGCAGAGTCGGTCATCGGATTAGCAATTGTCGATACATATGCCTCGACCGCATGAGTCAGCGCATCCATACCTGTTGCCGCGGTAAGCGCTGGAGGCATTCCCACCATGAGCATCGGATCATCGATTGCCACACCGGGGGTAACCCGCCAATCAACAATGGCCATTTTCACCTTTCTACTGGTATCGGTTATGATGCAGAACCTGGTCATTTCCGAAGCTGTTCCCGCTGTTGTGTTCACAGCAACGTAGGGTGGCATCGGTTTGCTTGATTTATCAACGCCTTCAAAATCTTGAATTTTGCCACCGTTTGCCACAACCAGACCGATTCCCTTGCCGCAATCATGGGCACTGCCGCCACCTAAAGTAACAAGGCTGTCACACCCCTTCATTTTATACATCTCTACGCCATTATGGACATTATCGTCTGTCGGGTTCGGTATCGTTTCGTCAAAGACCTCATAGCCCATCCCGGCCTCATCAAGACCGTCAGTTATCTGCTTAGTAATGCCCGCAGCTGTGATTCCCTTGTCAGTTACAATGAATGGTCTCTCTCCACCCAGTGCTTTAATCTTGGCAGGAATTTCCTTGCTTGCACCAATGCCAATGAGTGTTACGCTGGGAATGAAGTAGCCGTAAACCATTTCTTGAATAGCCATAGTTTTCCTCCTTGTTAGATTGAGTTGTACCTGGATTCTCCCCTCATCTCCCGGCAATCATGCCCTGACCAAACACACTTTCGCTGGTTTGCATATCAATTGTATAAAGCAAGCTTTATGCCATCACATTTGTTGAAATAATATCTGCAGGTTAAACAAAAAATATCCGATGATGAAATGTGACTCCCTGCGCCATCTTTTCCAGATAACTCTACGAATGGATATATTCAGAGGAAGAAAAGACAGAGAACTAGCTGAAACAAATTAAGAAAAACAGCGACGGACAAAATGACACACACAAAGTGCAGATAGTGGACAATTTGTTACACGAGATATCAGGATGATAAATGTTGTCAGGATGCGTAGGCTGCCAACTTCCGGTAAAGGGTTTTCCGACTGATGCCCAGAGTTTCGGCAGCCTTTTGCTTATTACCGTCATAGAAATCCAGCATTTTGAGAATATGGTTCCGCTCAACCACATTAAGGGCAAGAGGAGACTTATGTGCCTGCGGTCCTTCCACCAACTCCCTGGGAAGACATCTTTCTGTTATAAGCCCATTTTCCGACAAAATTATGGAGCGCTCGATAACGTTACGCAACTCACGTACATTACCAGGCCAGTCATAGGCAAGAATAGCTGCCATGGCACGTTCGACAACTTGATAATTTTCACTTTCCTGGCCCAGGTTGGTCAAAAAATAATCAACCAGCAGGGGAAGGTCCTCCTTACGCTGGCGCAGGGGTGGAATCTCGATGGTGAAGGCATTTATTCGGTGATAAAGCGCTTCATTGAAACGCCCTGCTTCCACTTCATCAACCAGCTTTCTATTAGTAGCAAAAAGCAAACGCACGTTGGCTTTGCGTTCTTCTTTCTCACCTATGCGTCGATAGGTTTGGGTTTCCAGAACCCGCAGCAATGAAGCCTGCACCTCCAGCGGCAGTTCACCGATTTCATCGAGAAAGAGGGTGGATTCATTGGCAAAGGCAAGCAGGCCTTCGCGAGACTCCGTTGCTCCGGTGAATGATCCTTTTACATGGCCATAGAGTTCGCTTCTGGCAAGCTCTTGTTGCAACGAGGCACAATTTTTAGCAATCATCGGTTTTGCCGCGCAGCCTGAGTTTTGGTGAATCAGGTGGGCAATGACATCCTTGCCCACACCCGATTCGCCGGTGATGAGCACGGGAATACGTGCGGGAGCAACTTTTTGTACTAAAAAATGAATATCCTTGATGATCTCGGCGTTTCCGATGAATTTTAGGGAGTTTTTGGAACTGTCGGCTGTATGACGTAACATGGCATTTTCTCTTGCCAGCAGCACTTTCTGATGAGCCTTCTCGACGATGATGTCCAATCTGTCTAGATTGAAGGGTTTGCGAATAAAATCATAAGCTCCGAGCTTCATCGCCGCCACGGCACTGTCAATATCACCGTGTCCGGTGATCATAATGACTTCGCAGTCAGGAACTGACTCACGTATCTTGATCAGCAACTCGAGATTTTTCACATCCGGCAGTCTCAAATCAAGAAGAACGACATCAAACCAATAGTCACGTACAATCTGGATGCCCTCTTCGCCACTTTTAGCTATGTGAACGTTCCTTCTGGAGTTGCTCAGTTCGTTTTGCAATAAACGCCGGATTGGCTCTTCATCATCAATTACCAGTATGTTATATGATTTATCAGGTATCATTGATTCATCTCCGGAAGGAGAACTCGAAATGATGATCCTTCACCAATGTTGCTGTTCACCAGGATTTCTCCTTCGTGGCTTTTCACGATGGAATAGCAGGTTGACAGACCGATACCGATTCCTTCTCCGACTGGTTTTGTGGTAAAAAAGGGTTCAAAGAGTTTGCCCTGATCTTCCAGTGGGATACCGCAGCCGCTGTCTTCTATGGTCAACTCCACGCCGCCATCTTCCCTGCGCTGAGTAGTTATGGTAACTGTGCCGTCATGGTCGACAGCATCAAAGGCGTTGGTCAACAGGTTGATAATGACCTGTTTAAGCTGTGACTCATCCCCACGAATGAGCGGCAGACGTTTTGCCAAAAAAGATTCTACCCTAATGTTCGGCTGTTGTTTGATGAGATGTTTGAGGATAAAAAGTGTGTCATTCACACAACTGTTTATATCAACAGCACTGAGGCGCGTTGACACGGGACGACTGAAGGTGAGTAAAGTCTGGACAATATCTCTTGAGCGTTGACATTCATTAATGATGGTATCTGTGTATTCGGCAATTTCCTGGGCCAGGATATCACCAATTTTATCTTCGATTCGGCCAAGCCGGCGCCGCAGTCCTTCGGCAAAGCCGTTTATAGCCGCTAAAGGGTTATTGATTTCATGGGCCACCCCGGCAGCCAACGTACCAAGTGTTGCCATCTTTTCCGCCTGATAAAATTGCGCCTGGTACTCCTTTTCCAAAGTGACGTCCCGCTTAAAAAGCAACACCTGTCTTTCCGAGGAAGGGTCTGACTTGAGCGGTGAGGCAATAATTTCATAATGCCGGTATTTGCCGTTTACTTTGTATATCTTAAAATCTTTGACAATCTCATTGCGCTGCAGGGCAAGCTGGGCCGGGCAGTCCTGGCACTTTTCCGTGGAAGAATGGACGACTTCATGACAATGCCTGCCAACGGGGTCAACACCTGGATACCATTCGTGAAAAACATGATTTACCCGTTGAACGACAAGATCATTGGACAAGACGATCATCATGTCGGTTATGCCATCAAGCAGGGCCTGATTCTCTTTTCGTTTTTCCTCGAGCTGTTGATTGGATTTCTTGAGTTGCTCGACTTTTTGCTGTAGTTCCTGGTAGAATCCCAGCTTGCAGTGCTCAATACCAATGAGATCGTCCAGTGTTGTTGTACTTTTCATCACCATACCTCTTCACAAATCTGCAGAAGATCATCGCTGGTTGTTTTCCGCGGGTTGGTCAGGTTACACGCATCGTGCATGGCCATCTTGGCTATCGGGCCGAGAAACTGATATCCATCCTCACCAACTTCGTCACGCAGCTGAAGAGAGACATTCAACGTTGCAAAAAATTCGGTAAGCCTTTCAATTCCGGCAAGTGCTGTTGATCTGTCCGAGCCTCGCTGTGAACCAAGAATTATTCTACCAATGTCTGCCATCTTGGGTACACAGCTATCGAGATTATAGCGCATTACTGACGTGAGCAGAATGGGATGCACGGTGCCATGAGAAAGGTCGAAATGACCGCCAAGAGAGTGGGCGAGTGCGTGTTCTGCTCCAAGTCCGGCGTTGCTGAAAGCAATTGAAGCTGAAACGGCAGCTATGGAAAGCTGCTCAAGCGCATCGAGAGAGCGGGTGGCGAGTGCATCTGGCAGATGTTTTTGAATGAGTTCGATGGCTTTAAGGGAATGCATTTGCGTAAATGGCGAGGCAATAATCGAAAGATATGCCTCGACGGCATGGGCCAGCGCATCTATGGCGCTCTGGATGATGAGTGTTTCACCCTTTGTTTGGAGGATAAGTGGATCGACGATGGAGATGTTGGGTACCAGCGTGCGCGTTATTATCGACATTTTTACATTGCGCTGGGGATCTGTAATAATACAGAATTGAGAGATATCAGAGCCGCTACCGGCTGTTGAGGTAATAAGCACCATGGGTGGTAGAGGACGCTGTACTTTGTTGGCCCCCTCATAGTCACGAATACGGCCACCATTGTTAACCAGTATGGCTATCCCTTTGGCAGTGTCCATAGGGCTGCCACCGCCAATGGCAATAATTACATCAGCTCCTTCGGCAAGATATAACTCAGCACCCCTTTCAACCTGGTAATCCCTGGGGTTTGAGGTTACTCCTGAATAGTACACCCATTGTATTCCATCTTTATGCAATATATCTTGCAGGCGGGACAGCCAGCCGGCCTTTTCAATACCTTCATCGCTTACCAGAAAAACTTTCTTGCCACCAAGCCTGAGGGTACACTGACCGGCATGATTCAAACTTCCTCTGCCAAATATAATTTCAGGAATGGCAAATTTTACAATATTCATCTGGCACCTGTAATAAAATGACTATTTCTAGCAGAAGAGAATCGCTCTCTACATATTTGTTGCCGTAATTTTTTCTGAAAACCACCGAAATACTAAAAGAAGAATACTTCGGAAGAATACTTCGTTTCGTTTACCGTATTCTGTCTTTCTACTTGGAATCATGCTCAAGAATTTGCAAATCGTGTGCCTTTGTAAATAGTGACATGAATAAAATGTAAATCGAGGGACACAGCCATGCAAGCCCTCTCAGTATTTGAGTAGATTTAAGAGCTGACTGGTATCTTTAAGAGCACTGCTTGTCAGGGTTTACGGCAAATACGAAGTTTACAAAACCTACTCCTAAGATGTAACCGCAGCAGATCCAGGGAAAATATGAACTGATAAGAAATAGTGCTCCAGATTACAAATCCTCTCAAATAACTCACAGCAAGTGTGTCATTTTTACACACCGAACAATTTCTATTGGTTCTCCAACTCTTGGACAAGTATTTCGGTTTAGCCGCTGATTAGGTTGCAATCTTTAAGAAGGACGTCGGGAAGATACCGTGGACGGCACTTTAAATAATTGATTTAGAGTGTTCCGCAAAATGGATAACGACAAGAAATCTTATTTTTATATTTGCATTTAGCTAGTTATACCATATCTCGCGGAATCAACTCATCCCAGCTCTTACTGAAAATACGGGCATCTCCTTCATACGCATCAAGGGTCGCCTGGATTTTGAAGTGCGTCCTGGTCGAGGTCAGCACCGTCCTGGTTATGGTCAACAACTCGTGATCATCACGCTTGAATCCTCGCCTGGAGGTCACTTTACCTCTTACTGTGTCGTAGTTATTGCTGAAATAGGTGAAACGTTCATGCACATCCTTGCGAATGGCCAGATTGATATCATCGATGACGATCTGCGGATCATTACTGATGACATTGACCCGCACACTGTTATCAACCAGGTTATGAGTTACCGTCCATTCCCTTTTGGGCGGCACCAGTAGCGTGGTGGCTATTCCTTTGACATTGGCCGGCGGATCAAACTTACGCAAACCGTTATCCTCATCGGCCTCGGGACGAAACGGCAGCACCAGTCGTGAATTTTCGGTATATACCGATAGTTTGACCGGTTCTGGCGAAGGCCAGGCCAATGGCCAGTATGAGGTTGATATCGATAGCCGTATTTTATGTCCTTTGGGGAATTTCTGGGCGATATGGTTCATGGGAATTTTAACTTTATACCTTTTCCCCGGTTCGAGTTCCTCTGGTTGCTCATGACTGTCCCGATGGGTGAGGTTCAGCAGGCCATAGGTAACCCTGGTACCCCTATCGTTCTCGCCGATATCGATGAGCCGAACGGCCACCATCCCCTGAGGCTTATCGATGGAAACTTCCAGTTCGGCAAACGGACGGCCCAGGATTTCCAGCTCTTCCTCAAGTGGTGCTGTCTCAAAAAGCATAGCCCCACCATCTTCTTCCCGCTGATCCCAGGGAAGATCGGCAGCTTCAGAATAGGAACACCACTTACCGGCGAACAGGCCGACAGAGAGTGGACTCTGAATATCAACCTTTTTCTTGTACCGATTGGCCAGACGCTCTTCCACCAATCCCTGCTGGGTGATGATAAACTCCCGCTCAATAATCCGCTCCGTGGGCCATTTTTTCTCGACAACCCAACGGCCGGGCCGATCATCCGACAGCGGTGAAACCGTATCCTGCATCCAGACTCGCAGTTTAGGTTCGTTCATCACCCCGGTATCCTCACCCTTGAGCCAATGATCCCACCAACGCAGACATTCCTTGAGAAAATCGATTTCCGGGCCGGGACCGCCCATATGCGGATACTTGTGACCCCATGGACCAACTAAACCTTTTACCGGGGAGTTAAGGTTTTTCAGGAGGCGAAAAACCGTGTTGGAATAACCGTCTGCCCAGCCACCCACTGCCAGTACGGGAATCGTGATTGCCTCGTAGTTCTCACAGATGGAAGCATGTTTCCAAAACTTATCGCGCCGTTGATGCTTGAGCCAATTTTTAAGCCATAAACCGCTGCCCTCAAGCCGTTCCATCCACATGTCCCGCCACTTCTCTCCGGCTAGCATGGGGTCTGGTGGACAGGAGTTATAGGCAAACATGGTTGAGGCCCAGGAAAGCTGGTCAGTCAACAGACACCCACCCATGTAATGAATATCGTCGGCATAGCGGTCATCCGTAGAAGCCACCGTGATAACTGTTTTAAGCTCGGGAGGATTCATCGCGGCAAGTTGAAGACCATTAAAGCCGCCCCAGGAAATTCCTATTATACCTATTTTGCCATTACACCAGGGTTGCGAATCGATCCATTTGAGGATGTTGAGGCCGTCGTCGAGTTCCTGTTGAAGATATTCATCTTTAAGGATACCTTCTGAATCACCGCTTCCCCGCAAGTCTGCCCGTATACAGGCATAACCCTTGCGGGCAAAGTAGCCGTGCACCTCGGAATCGCGTTTGGCTTTGAAATCTCTTTTTCGATAGGGAATGTATTCCAGGATAGCGGGAACGGGATTAATACCCGCAGATTCCGGCAACCAGATTTTTGCTGCAATCCGACAGCCATCTGGCATTTGAATCCGCTGGTTATCAATTACCTTTACTTTGTTCGTCATGTCCGTTGGGCGGTGATGATGAAATAAGCTGCGCCTTCATCCAGCCACATCCTGTTAAGGATTTTCAGCTCTCCTCAAAGCAAAAATAATAATTGTATCTCGACAAGAATCAAGATCTTGGAAATAAAGGAGCTTTTATTTTTCTTCAAAAATTTCCGCTATTCTATCCTGCAGAACCGTAAGTGTCTGTGATTCGGCAGGCGCGGCAGCAAAGTCGTCTCTAGCCTTCTTTTGGCATGAGGTGCAAGCATTGAAAGGGATACAGAAACCATGAATATGCTGATGCAGCCCCTCGGCCATGACTTCGGTGGTTCCCGGACATTCGGCACAGAGATGGTAAACCCTGGTCTCTTCAACCTGGAAACCGGTGGTGTCATAAAATATCCGTTTGCGCTCCACTACCTGCTCTTCTCCGGCAAATTCAGCGCGCAACCTGTGTCTGTCGTTAAAAAGCTGATATGCCTCGGTGCAGATACTTTCGATATATCTGTTCATATCACTTGATTGCCGAAATCGCGTTGGATCATAGTCCGGTTCACGGACATGGGAGGTATCCATTCCCGCCATGGCTAGTATTATGCCGAGGTTGGTATAGGGCAAAGCGCCTTCGATGGAGTAGCCACCCTCGAGAACACAGATGTCTGGATTGAGATTTTTATTGAGTCGGGCATATCCCTGGGCGGTAAAGTTCATGTTGGTAATCGGATCGGAATAATGGTTGTCCTGACCGGCGCTATTAATGACGAGTTCCGGTTGAAACTCTTCAAGAATGGGCATTACTACCCGATCCATAACCATGTCAAAACCTTCTTCCGACGTCTCCGGCGGCAAAGGGATGTTGATGTTGTATCCGCGTGCCGAGGGACCTCCCGATTCGTGGAGGAAACCACTTCCCGGGAAGATAGTCCGGCCATCCTGGTGCATGGAAATAAACAGGGTGTCCGGATCATTGTAAAATATGTCCTGAGTACCGTCACCGTGATGACAATCTGTATCAATGATGGCAATTTTTCTGATCCCGTAGTGACGACGGATATACTCGACCATAATTGCTTCGATATTGACGACGCAAAAGCCCCGATCCCCAAACACCGTCTGCATGGCATGGTGTCCGGGAGGCCTGACAATGGCAAAGGATTTCTCCACTTCATTCTCCAATACCCCCCTTGCCGCCCGCAGAGCTCCGCCCGCGGAAATATAGTGTGAATCGGTTAATAACCTGGCCGGCGAAGGCACACAGAGGTGTACTCTGTTGATGTCTTCATCCCCCGCCATTTCCGGATTGAAAAACGCTATATCCTCAACATCTTCAAGACCTTCTTCGATCAGTTGTTCTTTGGTGTAGAGCAACCTTTCCTCCCGCTCAGGATGAGACGGGCTGATACACCAGTCAAAAGCGGGGAAGAGCACTAGACCTGTTTTCCTGACTGCTTTAGGCATGTAAATAGTCATGGTTTACTCCTCCAGTTCGGCCAATCCCGGCCGAATCTGCGCTTTAAGTGAGATAATCTTACCGGTTGTGGCAAATCCTTTTACCGTATTTATCTCAAGACGTTCGATAAAATCAATGGCTGGAGTCTTTTCAACTCCCCTATCACCGGCCAGCAGAGTTATGGCATCAAAAAGACGGGTTTCCGCTTCAAGCATATCAAAGCGTCTACCCACGTTCTCCATAACGGAAACCTCCGGGATACTCATTCTACCGAGGGTCGTATCGCCATAGAGGCTCGCCTGTACTGTCAGGCGTGCCCTGGCAGCTCCGATAGCATTGGCAACTTCGTAATCAGCCGGCACCAGGGTGCTCAGCCCAAATCGATGTTCAAGAGCACCTTGCAGGGCCTGGGCAGGTCCGCCAATAACGATAAGCTGATCTGGACGTATCTTCTCCCTTTCTAAAAACGCCGATACGGTATAAACGGGTCTGGAAAAAATTTCCTCAATCATCTCCTGGGCGGCGTCGTAAATGTGATCACTAAATGCAGCGAGTAATTCGGAAGAAGTTTGTTCCGCAGAGCTATCCGGGCGAAGGACGAGCATGGCCTCCTCTGCCTTGGTGCGTTCTCCTGCCTGTATTGTACCCTGGACAATCATGGCATCGGTTGGAGTGGGTGTGCTGCCACCCAATGCCATGGGTCGTCCCTGCCGTTCAGGACCTATTTGAAAACGGCCGTCTCGCCAGACAACCATGCTGTCACCACCAAGACCGATACTTTTAGTTTGCAAAGCTCGAATGAGTGTCGGCCTTCCGGCAACAGAGGTGCCATATGGCTCAAGCAAAGGTATGCCATCTGCCAGAAGGGCTATATCCGTGGTGGTTCCCCCAATATCGAGGAGTATGGCATCGCTCTCCCCGCCGACAACGGCAAGGGCTCCCATAACACTTGCCGAGGGACCGGAATGAATGGACTGACAGGGAAATTCACATCCTCCAATAAAGGGCATTGTTCCCCCATCAGCCTTGAGAACATAGCAGGGGCAATGAACATCCAGGGTTGCCAGACCTTTTTGAATAGCTTCCTTAAACTCAAAAAAGGGCGTCTTTAAAGCACTGTTGAGCCAAGTGGTATATACTCGTCGAGGAAAATTAGGCATGCCGGAAAGCTGATGGCCCAGGCTTATGTGCGTAAAATCATCCTTCAGCCGGTCTCTAAGCCAAAGCTCATGCTCACTGTTGCGGTGAGAAAATTTGGTAGCTATACCAATAGAATCGATACCATTCTGTTGCAGATCCGCAAGCGCCTCATTGACC
>JASJDT010000139.1 GCA_030065655.1 Desulfocapsaceae bacterium
TGCTTTTGCTGGGTGCACAAGGATTAACCGGCATGGCGGTAGCGGCACTGGATATGGCACTTTGGGACGCTCTGGCAAGGTCTATGGAAATTCCCCTGGTACGGTTGCTGGGTAGCGCTCCCAAACCAATCCGCGCCTATGGAGCCGTTGGCTATGTGGGTGCCGATGATGCCGCTCGCGAGGCAGAACGTTGGGCGGATCAGGGTTTTTGCGGCGTGAAAGCCAAGATCGGCTACCCAACGGTAGAAGAAGATCTGGAAGTAGTTCGCGCCATGCTTAAGGCAGTTGGACCTAAAGTGGCAATTATGGTCGATTATAACCAGTCATTGAGCCCTCTCGAGGCCATTCAAAGAGGACATCGTCTCTCGGAAGAGAATCTTACCTGGATTGAAGAACCTGTTCTAGCCCATGACTACACTGGACATGCTCAGGTCGCTCAGGCCTTAGATACACCTATTCAATGTGGGGAAAACTGGTGGGGACCTCAGGATGTGCGAAAAGCAATCGACGCCGGAGCCAGTGATCTGATGATGCCGGACGTAATGAAGATCGGCGGGGTCAGTGGCTGGCTGCAGGCCGCAGCTCTGGCCGAAGCCCATGACATCCTTTTATCCAACCATCTTTTTGTAGAAGTCAGCACCCAGCTTTTGTGTGCTACACCAACGGCTCACTGGCTAGAATACGCCGATTGGTTTAATCCGATTTTACAAAAACCTTTGCAGATAGAGAACGGCTTTGCCATTCTGGAAGAACGGCCAGGCTCCGGGATCGAATGGGATGAAAACTCCATTGCCAAATATTTGGTGGGCTAGTGCTAAATGTTATATCCCCGAAACAACTCGGTTATTTACGAAAGGGCTTTCGTTTACATTTCCTCTAGCACCACCTCAGAGCCTTCCCCTTGGACAAAATCCAGAAAGGCTCTGACCTTCTTATCTGCTTGCGAATTCTTATGCCATAGAGCCGAGACAGCAACTTTCTCCAATTTCCAGTTGGGAAGAGGTTCGACAAGAATTCCCCTTTCAAGGTAATCTTTAACCAGAAAATCAGGTGGCGATGCCAAACCAAGCCCCAAACAACATAGTTCCGTCATCGCCTCAACACTGTCTACTGAAATGTTGCTTTCATAATTCAATAAAAATTTTTCACCATGAGCTGAGATAAGCTTTCTGAATTTAGGCATAAGCTCAAACCAGATCCAACTCCAGTTCTTTAGATCTCGCGGATGTAGGGGAATATCTTTATCGTCCAGAAACTCTGGTGAACAAACAAGTTTTCGTTTGATCTTGCCAATTCGTTTAGATTTTAGGGAGCTATCCTCCAAGTCTCCTGCTCGGATTGCAATGTCGATGGATTGTGCAATAAGATCTTGTCGTATATCTGTGTAAATCAAACGCAGGGAAACTCCTGGATAGCTTTTACTGAACTCTGCAATTCTTCTGTTTATTGGCGATCGAGTGAGCGCTGATGGTATTGTAACCGTTAGATCTCCAGATAAAGCGCCATCGCAGGAAAGGAGCGAATTCATCCCCTCATTGGCCTTTGCCACCATTCCAGCAGCATGCTGATACAAAACCTGACCCTGGGAGGTTAACGATAGCTTTCTCGTTGATCTGTACATAAGCGGAGTTTTGAGTTTCCGCTCAAGTTGAGAGATATGGTAACTCACCACTGAAGGAGAAAGAGAGAGTTTTTTGGCTGCCTTCCTAAAAGAGGCAAGCCGTGCAGTTTCTGCGAAAATCGCAAGTGCCTTCAAGTCATTTATCATTGTTCGATATTATAGAATTGTGAAGTTTAATTAAACCACCTTATCGAACAAAATATACTGCCATATACTATTATTCAAGTAGGAAATTAGACCTTTTGAGGAGGCATTGGCAATGTATACTGTACGGGATATATCTCAGATTGTAAGGCGACTTTTCACACCTGTTGATTCTTTTCAGGGTGGTGACGAAATCAAAATGTATAAGCAGCAATTCAAACCTTTCGATATCGCTAAACTGCTCACCATCTACGGTGCTGCCTTAGCTTTTTCATTAATTTTAGGACAGTTACATTAAGGCTTGGGACAAATAGGACACGTCTTCATGCAAGGAGGAGGATCATG
Organism: Desulfocapsaceae bacterium; assembly: GCA_030065655.1. GTDB lineage: Bacteria > Desulfobacterota > Desulfobulbia > Desulfobulbales > Desulfocapsaceae > Desulfopila_A. The sequence goes on from JASJDT010000139.1 coordinate 2,111, forward strand.
ACCATTAAAAGAGTATGGCATGGTTGGACAACAAAGGAAAACGCCAATAAATATGAGAAGATCCTTAAAACAGAAGTACTCCCCGGGATTGAAGCCAAAAACATATCTGGTTATAGGAAAATTGAGGTTTTCAGAAACGAATTGGAATCGGAAACTGAATTCGTAACAATAATGACCTTTGATTCATTGCAGAACGTCATTGATTTTCAAGGGGAAAACTACCAAAAATGTTATGTCCCCGATGTAGCAAAAAGTGTTTTGAAAAGGTGGGATCAGGAATCTGCTCACTACAATTTAGTTGATACCAGAATATATTGACATAACGGCCTCTCTCTCATACTACCGACGAAGCTTTTTGGACGTGGGTTAAAATTTATCGATCAATTTAAAGATAAACAAAGTATAAAGAGCAGTTCAATACAACTGGTTATCATCATGAGAACGTAGCAAATTACAAATGCTGCGACTCATTAACGAAAGATGTAAAAAGCAATGTTCGATTATTCTCTTGCCCACTGGGCTGCATTTTTAACTGCCGCTATACTATTAAATCTGACTCCGGGTCCGGATCTGGCTTTCATTCTCGGTCAAACAGCAAGAAGGGGTGTGCGGTCTGGGTTTTCAGCAATGTTCGGCATCTGGACCGGCGCATTTGTGCATGTTATTTTTGCGGCCCTTGGTCTGTCTGCCATTCTGGCAACTTCTGCTTTTGCTTTCTCAATCGTCAAATGGATAGGTGCCGCTTATCTGATTTGGCTAGGCATACAGGCACTAATGTCCAAAGGCACGAGTATCTCTGTAAACGGTCAGATTTCATCTAACGGTTATTCAAAGATTTTCAAACAGGGGGTACTGGTGGCAGCACTAAACCCCAAAGTAGCTATTTTCTTTCTCGCATTCCTGCCGCAATTTGTTGAGGTGGGAGCGGGCCCGGTTAGTGCTCAGTTGTTTCTTCATGGCACACTTATCATTGTCGTCGCTGCTTTCATCGAGCCCCCCTTGATTCTTGCTGGCGGCAAATTGAGAGGCTATCTCACTCACAACAGGAAGTTATCTCGCTGGATGGATCGTGGCTTGGGCACTTTATTTGTTGGGCTGGGTATCAAACTCGCGACAAGCGACCGATTATAGCCCTCCCCCTCAAGCCCGGCAAGCCAAACTACACGTGATGGCGATCAGTGGATTAATTTGACTGGGAGACATGTTCGCCTGCTCGCTATTGCCGAGGTATCGCATTTTGTATGCAAGGTCGTCAGACCGGAAATACCTGGTTTAAACCAAATCAATTTCTGTATAATTCCACCCGCAATTATTTGACAAAAAACACCAACAACCTATTGTCTTTCCTATGATTTTACGAAATAATTGCTGTTTCAGGATACCGCTATCAACATGAAATGCGGGTAATTTACAAATGCTATCCATCCACTACTTGTGATATAACAGGATTAAATGGGCTTTCCTTATTGGTTAACAGAAACGCTCCAACGAAGTTGTGAATTGCTGTATACCTACCTTCCCCAAGCTATGCCAAACGTGCAGCAACTGGAGAAATGCAAGATCATTTCCCATCGGGGTGAGCACGATAACAAGCTCGTTTATGAAAACACTTTACCTGCTTTTGAAAAACTTCTAGGTACAGGGATCTGGGGTATTGAATTTGATATCCGCTGGACGGAGGATCTCGTCCCCGTCGTTATCCATGATGCAGACTGCAAGAGATTGTATGATTCGGACATTCGTATCAATGCAATCACCGCTAAAAAGCTCAAGGTTGAATTCCCTCACATTCCCCTTCTGGAAGAAGTTATTCAGCGTTTCGGAAAAAGGCTTCACCTCATGGTGGAAACCAAAACGGAACCCTACCCTGACCCTGTATACCAAAATCAGGTATTACAGAAACTTTTCGCGGACCTTGAAGCCAAGAGGGATTATCACTTTATCTCTCTGGACCCCGAGATGTTTAAGTTTGTTCAATTTGTTGAAAACGAAACTTTTTTGCCGGTGGCGGAACTGAACACGAAGAAAATGAACGAACTTGTCCTGCAAAGAGGTTACGGTGGGATCACCGGTCACTATGTGCTCCTTACGGATGAAATTGTCAGCAGGCATCATCGCCAAGGCAAACTGGTAGGAACAGGTTTTGTCTCTTCGAGAAACTGCCTTTGTCGCGAACTGAATCGAGGTATCGAGTGGATCTTCACTAATAATGCCCTAGAACTCCAAGCAATTCGCCAAGCTTTATTAGCTGAGGCTGAATACAGTTAGGGAAGTAGGTATATCACCTTCATTTCAGTAAAAATCTTGATTAATAGGGCGAACAATCCCTCACCAATCTCTCCTCTTTTGTTTTATAATGAATGTATTGAAACGTCGCAAAAGTTCCAGCAAGCGACTTGTATTATCATACCATACCTCTTTTTCGTGCATTTATTAGACAATTTGCCCGGAACATTGACGATAAGCTGATTGTACATTTCACTAAAACCGTATACCTTGAATTCCTGAACGTGCATTACAAAGTAAAGCAGCATTTTTTAATTACTCGCATACAGATAATTATAAATATTTACATATACTTATGATCTCATAACAGTCCTGTGAGCAATAAAGATCTATCTACTAACAACCTATCATTCATAAAGAGGAACAATGAAAAGCTGGTGGGGAAGCTTCGCTCTTGCTGAGGAAAGTACACTAAAGAAACAGATCGGACCGCTCTCGCTTGTCATAAGCCAGGCAATGGGAGAGTGGAGGATCTATTATGACCGTTCGCCTGAATGGTCGGAAACACAGACCGACAGGGAAGAGGAGGTCTTAGAAGCATTTTGTGCCTGCACTGAAACCCTTCAAGAGCGATATGTTCTGCATGATTCATCGCAATATGTAGATCTCATTCCTGCCCTGGCTGATCAACCTGTTGTGGCTCAGCCGGAAAGGCCATTTTTTATTCCAACTCGACAGCAAGCCACCCTCTTTATTTCAACGCCTTTGTGGGTAAGGATAGCTTATAACGAGGGCGAGAATGTGCTTACAGAAATACCGATAATTCGTCCCTCCGATACCTGGTTTGGACCAAACACCATGGAAGGCGAGAGTTGCTATGCCAGTCGAACAAGTGGACGAATGTCACTTGACGACATACCCAGACGCTTTCATCGGGCGATTACTCCGGTACGGATTTACAACGAATCTTCATCTCACCTGCTCTTGGAACGAATAAACCTGCCTGTTCCCTACCTTGACCTCTATGAATCAATAAATCAGCAATTGTGGACTCAGGCCGTAAAACTGGTGAAGGATAAAAATGAAGTAACTGCCGGCTTGGAAATTCTACCGGGGCCTCCACAACAGATTCCGCAAGCTGAAAGGTTGTCAGCCTCCCGAGAGCAAATTAGTGGCAACACAATTATACGAAAAATTAGTGGATTTTTTGGATAAATCAGGGGGAATGAGAAATGGCAGATTTTTTTGACACTATCTATCAATTATTAACCAACCAGCGAGCGTTGGAAGTTATCAAAGCATTGGCAATTATCTTGGTCGGAGTCTTTATCGCCAGAATTGCCACAGGAGTAGCAGTAAAGGTATTAAAAAGTAAGTTTGATATGCATGAGGTCCAACTTTTCAGACGAGCCGTATTCTACGGTATTCTGGCTTTGTTTTTACTCTCGGCACTTAACCAGCTCGGTATCAACCTCAGCGTCGTTTTAGGTGCTGCGGGTATTCTCTCGGTGGCAATTGGCTTCGCCTCTCAAACATCGGCGTCAAATCTCATCAGTGGCCTGTTTCTTTTGGGAGAACGGCCATTTTCTGTAGGCGATATTATTCGCGTTGGGACAACCACTGGTGAAGTGCTGTCGATCGACCTCCTCTCTCTTAAGTTGAGAACCTTTGATAACCTTTATGTAAGAATTCCCAATGAATCACTTATTAAAAGCGAAGTAACGACGCTGACCAAATTCCCGATCAGACGTTTTGATATGCAGGTTGGCGTTGCCTACAAAGAAAATCTGGAGAAGGTAAGTGAAGTTCTTTTTGACGTTGCCGATAAAAATCCGCTATGTCTGGAGGATCCAAAACCTTTATTTATTTTTCTGGGATTTGGGGAATCATCGCTCAATATTCAATTTTCCGTTTGGACCAAGAAAGAGAATTTTCTGGAATTGCGCAACAGCTTCTTTCTGGGTGTGAAATCTGCATTTGACCGTGAAAATATCGAGATTCCTTTCCCACACCGGACCATTTATACAGGTAGTATTACGGATCCCTTCCCCATCTCTTTTCAGAATGGGCAACAAAAAGTCGATGGCCAGGAAAGCAACAATCTCGCCAAATAAAAGGGATCACTTAAAAAACTAAAACATATCAAAATTTTACAGATTCATTTGACGGTCTAATTTGACAGCTCGAGTTGTTTTAAAGATGAAACCTGCTGTTGTTTTTTTGTCTTATTTCTTATCGTTGGAAAAATTCACATCACTTCGCCTTGACCACGTTTCACCAAAGCTAGTTGGAGCACAGATATTATTTTCTGTTCTCCACTGATACCCTCACCTTTGGATCTAAAACGCATCAAACGAACTATTTCCGGAAAAACATTTTGCCTTAATGCTATTGCGTATCATCCTATCGCGTCTATTTTGTGGTTTGGAGGTACACAATATGAAAAAGATTCTGGCATTAATGACGGCACTATTTTTACAGGGTTGTTCCGTATTTGGAGTCTCCTCTGTTGAGACACTCGACTATAGAGTTCTAGAGGAAGAGGACAATTTCACCATACGCCAGTACGATAATTACTGGGTCGTCCGCACAACTATAAAGGGCGATTATGAAGATAGCACAGATAAGGGGTTCAGACTGCTGTTTAACTATATCTCTGGAAAAAACAGCCAGGAGGAAAAAATCTCGATGACCTCGCCAGTTCTGCAACGTGAGCAGGGCGAGAAAATAGCCATGACCAGCCCTGTTATTCAGCAAAGAAAGGAAGGTGGTTGGGTTATGGAATTCGTCCTTCCTTCCAAATACTCTGTGAAAACACCACCGCCTCAACCTCTAGACAAGCAGGTATCAGTGGTCCAGGTTGAGGGATATAAGGCGGCAGCGCTGCGCTATAGCGGCAATTTAAGTGAAGAGAAATATCAAAAGAAGACGGAAGAACTACTTGATATCTTAAACAGAAAGGGCTTACAAATAGTTGGCGAACCTTTTTCGGCGGGTTACAACCCACCATGGACGCTGCCGTTCCTCAAGCGAAACGAGGTCCTGGTCATGGTTGAATAGTTTCTGTCACTTCCCGCCCGATATAATAGCCAAGGTCGTTGCTCCTTGGCTTCTCTTTACATCGCTCACAATCGGAAAACTCTTTTGATCTGCAGTAAAAACCCAGAAGCCTTCTTATTTTATTGAACTATTCTAGTAAGAGAATGGAGGCGACCTTATCGTTATTACTATTTTCATAGCAAACTGTCGTATTATGCGGTAACAAAAAAGAAGCAAATATTTAGTCAGGCAAAGGGTCGATCAGTGCCTTGAAGAGAGCTATGGGTTCTTTCTCAAATAATGAGAGGTTCTTATGAAAAAAAACTTTCTTTTCATTCTCACCTCACTGTCAGCAATCACTCTTGTTCTCTTTTTTGCATACAGGTCCGCTACACCACTAAATGAATACATTCCTAAAAATAAGGAAGAAACAGAAATTATCGATTTACTTACAAAATTTCAAAAAGCTAAACAGTACAACGATTTAGAAGAATATCTTTCATGCCTGGACGAACATGGTCAATATATGTTCAGTGGTCATTTGATGGTGGGCAAAAGTGAACTATCTGCCCTTCTACCTGATTTCTGGAAACGACTCAAAGAAAATGATGCACATGTTAAGCCGATGTGCCGTGAAAACCTCAATGGAAACTTTTTTGATGGTTCGTTTTTCAACCCTATCATTTCAATTCATAACGATAAAGCGCATGTCACCTTAACTTTTCAAACACCTGTAATACGATGGCGCACCTTGTTATTCCTCCAGTTAATCAGAAAAAATAATAGCTGGTTTATCAGCAGATACGAATGGGACATGGGGTAAAACATTTAGCATGAAAATATAGGTTATTACGCCGTATATTGATATCCATTGGATCTTTTAAAGTAAGAACGATGCCAGCAATTTAAGATGGTGCGGCACCGGACAACAATGCATTTTATTTAAACCATGATCCAGCCAAATTTACTTGAGATCCACAAAAGAACGATTGAAGTTTATGAGAAGCATGCCTCCGCCTGGGATGAACAGCGGCCGACGGTTTTCTTTGAGAAAAATTGGATAGATAGATTTATTGCCTGTCTACCACCTGAGGGAGAGGTTCTTGATGTTGGTTGTGGTTCTGGTGTGCCCATTGCCCAATACCTTTTAGAGAAAAACTTTCAGGTGACCGGAGTAGATGCTGCACCAGCGATGGTGAACATATCCGCTTCCCGTTTTCCCCAGGGGAAATGGATTGTAATGGATATTCGTAGCTTATCACTGTCTCATCGATTTGATGGTATTGTGGGATGGGATAGTTTTTTTCATTTGGCCCCAGCGGAGCAACGGGCGGCGTTAGAAGTTTTCTGTAGACACCTTAAACAGAACGGAGCGTTGTTGCTCACAATAGGTCATAAAGCCGGAGAGGTGCTTGGTATGGTTGATGGACAACAGGTATACCACGCAAGTCTCGATCCCACCGAGTATGACGAAATCTTATCCTCAGCAGGGTTTGCAAAAATTACACTAGAGCTTTGCGATGAAGATTGCGGTGGCCATTCATTGCTACTGGCTAGTGGCTACAAATCAAAACAGGGATAATAAGCGCTCCAGCCGATCCTTCCTGGCATACAACTCTCATCAATAAAAATATGAAGCTATCATCCTACAGACAATCCGATGCCACCACTATAAATCTGCTCTTTAAAAGGGTGTTTTCTGACTCGGAGGGGCCAGCTGAAGGAGCGCTCATTGGAAACTTGGTACTTGAGTTGATTGAAACAACCCAACCCGAGGATATATTTGGCTTTGTGGCTATTGAGCAAACCATAATAGTTGGCTGTATATTTTTCACCCGATTATCTTTTATGACTCCTATCGATGCATTCATTTTGTCACCAGTTGCGGTGCATACAAGCTACCAGGGGCAAGGTGTTGGGCAAAAACTGATCAATTTCGGCATCGATACCTTACGAAAAAAAGGAGTGAAGCTCGTTTTTACCTATGGTGATCCTGGCTTTTATGCAAAAGTAGGATTTCGGCAAATTACCGAAGATGTGGTGAAGGCCCCCTTTAAGCTGACTCACCCCGAAGGATGGCTTTGTCAATCATTGGATGATACCGAGATTGAAGCAATACCTGGAAATGTCAATTGTGTGAAAGCACTCAATAATCCTCGGTATTGGTAAAATACGCTTTCCTGACTGATCTACAAACCATAACACGAGAAACGCACTGGGACAATCTAGCAAGCCACTTGCAAAAATATCTTCACCCACACTCTTCGTTATCTTCAAAATTTTATCCTCCGGTAAGCGAACGTAGTGAGACTCCGAGATATCATTTATATGCCTGTGGTAAAATTTTTCACCTGCCTTGATTGTGGACGAATATCTTTCTTTTACAAGAGGCTCTAGCAAGTATAGATTTTGCTTTCTACGACGGTGTTCGTCTTTTTTATATTTTCAGGATCAAGCGGCCGCCAGTTCCCTGAGGTGTGCGCTCAAACGTTTCCTGTCCTCGAATTCCGGCAGGACCGAGCTTCTAATAAAATTAAGCTCATTGCGAAAATTGGTAATCACTGCTTTGTTTTCAGTCGCAAAACCAGTAAGCGAGGCGGAAGTTTTGGTGGTGAACCGATGCTGAGCAAAGGCTGTGATGATCAAGCGCCCGGTATCGTTTTCTGTACTACTGTCCGACTTCATCACGAACAGAAAGCTTGGACACTCACGAGTCAGGAAGAACCTGAAGTTGGGATAAGATTCAATTACCCCAATAACACTCTGCAGGTGTTTCAAACGCCATGATTTTTCCTCCTCGTCATCACATCTCCTTACATAGTCCTCAAGACAATGGGCACAGACATAATTCTCTGTAGTATTTGACTCGAGGTTTATTAAAAACCGGCGCCGGCGCTCACGATTAATAGCAGTAACCAGGTCGCCGTAGATAGGGTGGGCTTCGACCAGAGGTTTTTCGGCATAAAGCCGGTGATTTTCGTGGCGGAAGCATGATGCGGGCCGGGTTGAGACAATAATATGCGGGCCCTGTTCAATTTCTGCAGCCAAAAACATCAAATCAAGAGCGTAACTGTCATTGATCGGGTGCATTGCCGCTGAAAGCCGAAGCCGTTCAGCAGTGTTCAGAAACAGGGGAATGTCTCCGACACTCAGTTTCGAGCGTTCGAAGACGGTAAGCAGCTCGTCGATCTCAGTCAGGCTCAGATCCAAGGCTATCGAGAGAGCGAGCAGCTTTTCCCGCCCGACGTTGACTATGTTATCCTCCTCAAGCTCTTTGATGTAGGGGTTGGAGAGACCGGAAATGGAGGCTATTTGGTTGCGCGTTGCCGGCGTTTTATCCATGAGCATTCGGATATATGCTCTCCGATTGCTCTGGCCACTCTTCATCATAATTTGCCCTCTGTTAGATAAAGGGATATTGCTAATCGCACTGTGCCATTTCTGACAGTGGTCACCATTGCTGATCCCAGCGTTTCCAATAGCTCCCCTTCATAGCATATCGTAAGACGGTTGGCAAATTATATCATGGCTGACGTATTCTATTAACCATCTGCGAATATGACATTATTTGAATTTAAATATTAATTTAAATTTATTTAAAACGCATTTAAAATTTTTAGTTGACAGCAAGAAAATCATTTTGTTAAGAGAAGAAGTATACCAGCACTTTCCTACTCACTTCATTTCGGGAGTCTTACGCGTGGCTGAAACATCAATGTCTGATTTCAGGCCAATTGCTTTTGTTCACGGACGCCTTATAACGGGCTGCGACGACAAACCTGTCGAGCCGGCTGTAGTGATTGTTGAGGGCAGTAAAATTACAGCTGCAGGACACAGTGACGAGACTACCGTACCTGATAATTCCTTGATCATCGACATAACAGGTAAGACGATATTGCCAGGCCTAATCGACACCCATGTTCACGTCGGCAATATTGCTGTTGATATGCTTGAAACCGCCCGTCTGACGCCTGCAGTATATGTACACCTGGCAAGCAGAAATCTTGAAACAGACCTTGGGCTTGGCTTTACTACCTTGCGCGATGCAGGTGGCCTGGACAGTAGCTTCAGGGAGGCCATCAAGCAGGGATTGATAATTGGTCCAAGGCTTTTGCTAAGCGTGAATCCGCTTACACCGACCGGTGGGCATTTTGACGAACGCGGGCCATTTGAAAACGATCCGCAACCTCGCAATTCCCTTGGTATTTACCCCGAAATCTGTGACGGACCGGAAGAAGTACGACGTGCCGCCCGGCAAGTTTTGCGCCGGGGAGCAGACCACGTTAAAGTTGCAGCCGGAGGCGGAATCAGCTCGCCCAGCGACGAACCGGACCAGTGGCAGTTCAACCTTGAAGAGCTTCGAGCCGCTGTGGAAACCGCTGAGGCAGCCGGTACCTATGTAATGGCGCATGCTTACAACCCTGCTGCTATCAAAAACTGCATAGATGCCGGTGTACGGAGCATCGAACATGGCAATCTGATCGACCGACAGACAGCTAAACTGATGGCCGAAAGCGGGATTTTCTACGTCCCAACCATGACGGTGTATGACGTACTCGCCAAAGAGGCTGCCCATTTGATGAATGGGGCAACCGCCCGCAAACTTGAGCTTGTTTACGACAAGGCACTTGTCGCGCTACAAAACTGCGTTTCAGAAGGTGTAAAGATTGGTTCGGGCTCGGACATCATTGGCCCGTTCCAGTACCTGAAGGGACGAGAGTTCGCGCTTAAGGCGCAGGTCATGTCATCCATGGAGGCCATCAGGTCGGCTACCCTGACAAATGCCGAAATGCTGGGAATGGCTGAGCAGATCGGCTCAATCGAGACCGGCAAGGAAGCAGATATGATTGTCGTGGATGGTAACCCACTTAACGATTTAAGCCTTTTTGAAAACGGACTTGAACGTGTTGTACTGGTGATGAAAGAAGGCATCATCTATAAGGACACACTCAAGCTCTCACCAGAGTCAACCTGATTAATAAATGAGACTTTTATCCGTCAACCCCCACTGATAAGGAGAGGAGAATATGAAACAGATACCTGCAGTTCTGGTCTTCGTCTGTGCCGTATGCCTAATGCTGTGGCTACCTAATGCCTTGGCCGCTGAACCCCAGAAAGGTGGTACCCTGACGTACGGGTCGGTGACCGAGGTTTCAAGCATTGATCCCCACGTATATCAAGGCACTACCTGGAAATCCATCAACTTGAGCCTTTACAACAGCCTGCTTAGCGTCGATGAGAAAGGTCAACCTGTAGCCGCTCTTGCGGAGAGTTGGGAAGTATTGGATGCACGCACCATCGTCTTCAAACTCAGAAAAGGGGTGAAGTTTCATAAAGGTCAGGATTTCACCGCTGCCGATGTTAAGTATTCCCTCGAGAGAATTCTCAACCCGGAAACCGGCGCCACGCTTCGCTCCAATCTTAAGGGCGTCATCGTCACGGTAATTGATGATTATACCGTCAAAGTTGAAAAGGATGTCGATGACGTGACCCTGCTCAGTGTACTGGCTATGGGTGAGACTGCCATCATTTCGGAAGAATGGATGAAGTCCGGCCCCAATCTGAAAATTGAGGCGAACGGTACCGGCCCATTTGTGCTGAAAGACCACGAACCAAAAGTTCGGCTGGTGGTCGAGATGAACCCCACCTACTTCGAAAAGGGACTGCCGTATCTTGATAAAATTGTTTTTAGAATGATCAAGGACGGTGGTACCCGCGTTAACGCCATCAAGACCGGAGCCGTTGACGTAATCGATACGGTACCGTGGAAAGATATCAATCTGCTTAAAGCCCAGAAAAACCTGGTGGTCAACGTCCAGGATGGTGAGTTCATGAATCTCTGGTTGAACGCCACTAAAAAACCGCTTGACGATCAAAAGGTGCGTCAGGCAATTGCGTATGCAATCGACCGGCAGGCTATCTCCGAAGCAGCATTTTTTGGATATGGTTCACCCCTGTACGGTCCACCGACTAATGAATCTTCCTGGTATTACCGTGAAGATCTGGCAGACACCTTCAAGCGGGATCTCGATAAAGCAAAAAAACTGCTTAAAGAAGCGGGATATGAGAAGGGTTTCGATCTAGAGCTGCTTACCTACAATGGGTTGCAGATGTACACGGTAACTGCTCAGATCGTCCAGGCCAACCTCAAAGAGATCGGCATTAAGGTCAACATCAAATTGGCCGAATGGGCCAGTGTGGTCGAGAATAAAAACAAGGCATCCTATGATTTTCTTATCTACGGGGTAACTATCAAGAGCCCGGACCCGGATGTTTACTCTTTCTATTTCGGCCCCGAATCAACCTACTGGGCCAAACCCATCGGTTTCAGGGACGAGACCATAGAGAAACTGCTTGCTGAAGGCAGAACAACAACCAGCACCGAGGCACGGCAGAAGATCTATTACCAACTTGAAAAAAGGCTTCTCGAACTGAGCCCATGGGTTCATATCAACTGGCGGGCCAACTGTCATGCTCACACCGACAAAGTGATGGGCTATAAACACCTGGGAGGATTTCTAGCTGAAGCCTACCCCAAGTTGAAATATACTTGGCTCGCCAAATAATCAGCAGTTGCAACGCTGAGTTAGGGAGAATAAAAGCGTGTTTCGCTATCTAGTCCAGCGGCTGTTTGCCTCAGCTGTCATGATTTTTGTGGCAGGGACTATCATCTTCTTCATCATCCATATCCTGCCGGGTGACCCGGTGATGTTGCTGCTTGGTGATGCGGCAAGCGAGGAGGTGGTGGTGGAGAAGATGCGGGCCAAGCTCAATTTGGATCTTCCTGTTCATCAGCAGTATTTCCAATGGGTACGTAACGCCCTGCGCCTTGATTTTGGCCAGTCAATTCAATCGGACCAAGCAGTTACACTAGAGCTGGCCCGCAGAATCCCGCGCAGCCTCGAGCTGATTTTTTCGGCGATTTTCATCTCA
>JASJDT010000140.1 GCA_030065655.1 Desulfocapsaceae bacterium
GCGATGAATCGGTTACCAGCTGCCACTGATTCGACTCGAAGAGCAGCGACATCAGCAACAGCGAGGGAGATGCCACCAGGGCAATCCAAGCCTGTAGCCGAAACACACCAAGGTTGGGACATTGCCGCATAAGGATGGTGGCCACTGCCATGACAAAAGCTCCTCCGGTCACCCAAAGGACGGCATCGAGATGCCGGAAGACAATGGGATCGAACCCGATGATCAGAACTCCGCTCAATGCCATTACAATGGCCGTTGTCTTGCGGGCAGTCAATTTCTCTTTCAGAAAAATTGCTGCCAATAAAGCTGAGAAGGGCACATATAATTGGGTGGTGATGGCAATGGAAGCGATGTTGGCCCCAGCATCCAGCCCAATGAACATCATGCCGAAGTTAACTACCCCGAGTAAAAAGGAAACTCTTAATAGCGGCCACATATACCCAGGAGCTGGTTTTAGCCAGGGAAGCATCAACAGGAGAAGGACTGAAAATCGTATGGAGGTGAAGAACAGCGGCTGAAAATGATCCGCGCCGATTTTTCCGGCAATGAAATTAAATCCCCAACCGACATTGGCTAGCAGGGCAAGGAAGAGGTGGGGGAGGCTCATGATCAATAGAGTAATTTTGTAATTTGCCAGTCAAATACTCTTTGACCATGTGGGCAAAGAATAATAGGTGTTGTTACGGTGGATTACCGGTGCTATAGTACTCCTAGTGTACCTCTTAAAGCAATGTAGATTTTCGATTCAATACAGCTATGAAAGATAATGACAAGGAGAAGCTGAATGGATAATCTCGGCCCGCAGAGCACAAACTGGATCATTCTCATATTAATTTTCACCGCTTCTTTCTCGCTAGCCGGATTTACTTCCAGGTGGTTGGCTGCAAAAATACCTGCTTTGAGTAGATTTGGCTTCTTCCTCTTTTTAGCGTCAACAACATTCTATTTTTGTGTAATTACTCTGTTGATGAGAGATGTCTTGATGCGTTGAGGGAAACAACAACGATTTTTCTCAAGCTGCAGGATACATGGATGAACAGCATCAATAATAATTACTTGTTCGATATAAAGTAGCTGTCACAATAAACAATGACCCATAATCCTCTTCTTGCTACAAAGCTGTATCTGCCTCAACCTGGTCCGAACCTGGTGGAAAGGTCTCTTCTGCTTGAACGGCTTGAAAGCGGATTGCAGTCAAAGCTAACACTTGTGTCAGCACCTGCGGGTTTTGGTAAAACCACGCTTCTTGCTCAATGGATATCACAGCACAAAAATCGCACGGCCTGGCTTTCACTGGATAAAACCGATTCTGATCCGATTATATTTGTGCAATACCTTATTGCTTCCCTACGGTCGATTGTGCCGGATCTTGGCAGAGAGGCTATGGGATCTTTGCACTCTGATCCATTACCCGTTGATCTGATCTTTACAAGCCTCGTAAATGAGATTTCAAAGCTTTCTGATGGACTGCTACTTGTACTTGATGACTATCATCTCATCGTAAACGAGAGTATTCATACAATCACTCATTTTTTAATTGAACATTCCCCACCGCAATTTCAGCTCATCATCGCAACCAGGGTTGATCCTCCTTTCCCTTTGTCAAAATGGCGGGTCCGCGGTGAAATTAATGAGGTTCGCATTACCGATCTATCATTTAATCGCCAAGAAATAGGTCTTTTCTTAGCCAATAGGGTAGATTTTGAGTTGTCTGATCATGAGATTTCTGTTTTTGAAAACCGCACGGAGGGCTGGGTTGCAGGATTGCAATTAGCAGCATTATCATTGCAGAATTGTCGAGATATACCTTCGTTTATTAGACATTTTGCCGGGACCAACCGGCACATCGTCGATTATTTAGCAGAAGAGGTGTTACACAGACAACCAGAGGATATTCAAGAGTTTCTACTACAGACCTCCATTCTTGATCAAATGTCGAGTGAGCTATGTGATTTTCTCACAGAGAGAAACAACAGCCGACATATTCTCTTGGATCTAGAGAATAGCAATTTATTTATAATACCGCTTGATAATACGAGATGCTGGTATCGCTATCACCATCTGTTTGCAGATTTACTTCGCCAACGGCTCCAGCAGAACTTTTCAGATTCTGTTTACCAACTGCATAATCGGGCCAGCAGGTGGTATGAGAAAAACAGCTTGATCGACAATGCCATAGACCATGCCCTTGCCGCTTGTGATTATGATCGTGCAGCAGTTCTTATTGGCAATTTATCTGATTCAGCGTGGGAGTTTGAGCGAAAAAGCATGCTTTTTCAGTGGTTTGAGGTTCTCCCTGAAGAGCAAATCCACAAACGGCCGAACCTCTGTTTTTTTTCTGCGTGGGTGCTTATAGAGAACGCCAACTTTGTAAAAGCGGAACAGAGGCTGCAAAAAGTTGAGCAAATGATTAGTTCAGAGTGTGAAGTGTCTTCTAGAGACGAACTGCAGGGCAAGGTCGCAGCAATGCGAGCGTTCATGGCGACTGGTCAGTTTGATGCCCATAGGGTCATTGACCTGGCAAAAAAAGCTCTTGGATATTTACCGGAAGAAGCCAGCATCTGGCGGGCCAGTACGTATTTTTCTCTTGGGGTTGGCGAGACCATTTTGGGTGATCTCTCCTCTGCTATCACAGCATTTTCGCAGGCGAGAAAAACGAGTAAGGAATCGCAAAATACCCATCTTTATCTCCGGAGCAATTTCTGGTTGGTCGCCCGATTAAAATATGCAGGTCAGTTGCCCAGAGCAATTGAGATATGTCAGGAACTCATTCACATAGTTAAAGCCAAAGGTATCGAAAAGAGCATCGCGGGTGGGGCAGTAAGGATGATGCAGGGCGATCTCATATATGAGCTGAATCAACTTGAGGAATCAACTCAATTAATGCGTGATAACCTTAAGATTATCGAGAAAGGCCATGATGTAGCTCATTTGGGGTGGTGCTGTTACGGAATGATGAGAGTCCTCACTGCCCAAAATGATCTGACCGGAGCAGAGGAATTTATCGAAAGAGTTGAAAAACTGAAGATATCACCTGGTCTGCATAAGTGGGTCACTCATTTGACAGATTCATGGAGAGCCCGTGTTTGGTTGCTTAAAGGCGAGCACATTAAGGTTGCCAGCTGGTTAGCTGAAAATAAGTTTAATGCAGGAGATCAAATAACATCCGCTTTGCATGAACTTGGCTATCTAGTTCTGGCCCGATATCTTATCTCCAACAACAAGCTGGAAGATGCGTTCTCTCTGCTGGATCGACTGCTTCAAGACCAGAAAAAAGGTGGACGAATACTGCTTATGATCGAGACCTTATTGGTAAAGGCTCAAGGACAGCTGAAACGAGGCGATTTGCAACAGGCATTGAAAATGACCCGTGAGGCGGTTCTGTTGGCCGAGCCGGGTGGCTATGTTCGTGTATTTCTCGATGAAGGGTTACCTGTATTCAATCTTCTGGAAGAGCTATTAAAAGAGAAGTCTATTCCGAAACAATTCGTAAACAAGCTGTTGACCGAGTTCAAATTAACCATTCACGTGCACACGGATAACAACACGTCTGAGCAGTTGAGTGAACGAGAAATGGAAGTGCTCAGGTGCATAGCTGCTGGTCAGTCGAACAATGAGATTACTAAAGAACTCTTTATCTCCATGAGCACAGTGAAAACCCATCTCAGAAATATTTACAGCAAGCTTGGCGTAAATAGCCGTACCCAGGCTCTTGCCAAGGCCAGAGAAAAGGGTCTTGGGTAAAAGATGTCGTAACAATCTCTTGGTATTCGACTGTTTTTTTCTGTGTGGGAAACATATGGCTATACTCCACTGAACGTGATTTTCCTGTTAGACTACCGAAAAAAAACATTAACAAACAAATGAATTAAAACAAAAGGTTGGGTGTTTTCTTGCCTGACCTGACTCCAAGCCTTGACATTTTGTTAGGATTAGGCGTAAAATTTTTTTATATCCATTGATTGTTCCCAGTTGATTCAAGAAAAAGCTAAGCTTGCCGAAAGGTAGGTGCAGAAAGCAACGGGTCTAATAAGATAGCCGAGCTGCCTTGAGAGAAGGTCGTTCGGCTTTTTGCTTTTCATTGCTATTCTCTGCTGGAACCATGATCGAAGTCGATCGATTAACCGCACGTTTTGGTTGTTTTTCAAATTTTTCTCATCATCACCAATAGAAGTTCAATTGGAATTATTTAAATTCAGTGCGTGTTATGAACAATTGGTCTCGTAGTTAGAGACTAATTCTGGTGGCAGTAGCGGGGAGCTATCCAAAAAAAGGACCATACATGTTGGTGTGGCTGTTAACTAACACCTTAAAAGAAACCTAGCAAAGGGGGGTGAGTGCCATGCTTGATTAAACTTTCGGTATTCCGAGATTCTGATGTTACTCAATATTTTGCTATCAAATCAAATGCAAGGAGGGACAAGCAAGGTCAAATTTCATACGATTGTAACATGTTAAAGAGCTGTTCAGATCGACTTGTAATATTGAGGAGTATGTGAAGACACTATAGTTTTTTGCAATTGGTGTCATTATCGGTGTCAAGTGTAACAACTAGGAAATGTAAAACGCATTATTCAAGCCTGGCACCATTAAGGTCTCTTTGAATGTGTTGCATGAATCATTTGAAAAGCAGATTAAGTAGTGTTGTGGCGCGCATGTAATCTAGCGCATGTTGATCATATCAAAAAATGAGGTCTAACATGGGCAATAAAAATGGATACATAAATTTTGAAGTGGTGGTTACTCCAGAGGATGGGAAAAAGTCGATTTTTGATCCCAATGCTTTTCCCGGAATATCCAATTTAGATCTTTTTACCCCGCCAATCGATAAAAACATAGAAGTAGCACAGAAATTACAGCGTAACGGTATAGAGATTCACCATATTGGTGAATTCAGCATTTCTGCATCCTGTACCAAGAAAAAATTCGAATCATTTTTTAATACCGAAGTCAACAAGATACAGTTGCCAAAGGATGCCAACATACCTGATGATTATGAAATGTTCGCACCAGACAAGAGTTCTCCTTGGAAGTTGCCTTCGGAAGATAGCCTGGATACTTTGATTGATAGGGCATATGTGCAGCATGACCCGATACTATTTGCGGATGAGCGTCCTCTGCCGCCCTTGTGGACTGATGAGTTCCGGCTACGAGTTCCGGTAGATGTTGCTCAGATTCTGCGCGCATCCTCTGTTCATAAAAGAGGTTATACCGGCAAAGGCGTAAAAGTCGTAATGGCTGATACAGGATTTTATCACCACCCTTATTTTAAAGAGCAGGGGTATAATTTTATGGCGATTACCGCCCCGGACACCCTTGATCACAGCTCCGACAGTCATGGACATGGAACAGGTGAATGTGCAAATCTCTTTGCCACTGCACCAGGAATTAATTTTGTCGGAGTAAAAATGGGTAATCCAACCCTTGCGATTAAGACAGCGACAGAGCTCAAACCAGACATTATCTCCAACAGTTGGGGGTATAGTGTCGATGGTCCGCTACCTGAAATGCCAAATTGGCTTAAGCCGTTGTATATGGCTGTATTGAGTGCTGTTAAACGTGGAATTACCATTGTATTTTCAGCAGGTAATGGACATTATGGTTTCCCTGGCAGCATGCCAGAGGTCATAAGTGTCGGTGGAGTTGTTGTAGATTCCGATCTGGAGTATTCAGCAACAAATTACACTAGCGGGTTCAAAAGCAGATGGTTTCCTGGAAGAAATGTACCTGACGTGAGTGGCTTATGCGGTGTAAGACCTCGTGCTGACTATATTGTTCTTCCGGTACAAAAAGGAGCGGTTTTGGAAATAGCCGATGGCTGGGGAGCTTTTAGCGGTACATCAGCAGCGGCACCTATGGTAGCAGGAGTCTGCGCGTTGATCAAAGAAGCTAAACCAGAGTACAGTTCTGCAGATATAAAAAATACCCTCAAATTTACAGCAAGAGACATTATTAAAGGAGTTAATGCCCATAACCAGGAAGCCAGACCCGGCCCAGACCTTGCCACGGGATTCGGTTTGGTTGATGCAGCAAGGGCGATAGAAAATCTTATATAAATCCGGTGTGACTTGAAAACGATTTCCCTCGCCTATAAACCGATAATCAGGAGTATAATGTTTCTCCTGATTATCACACTTATTTCCTGTACCCTTTTTCAGGAGGTCCGAGCTATGCAGCAAACTCAAGAACATGTCCGGTTTGACGTAATACTCAAGTCCTCTGCCAGCGGTAAAGATCCTACTCTCGACAATATAGAAGAGTTTTTTCCAGAATCAGAACACATTGAAATCTGTAGGCTCTGGTTTAAACAACAAGGAGTTGCCGTATATGCCACAGACTTCGGCTTGTCCGGCGAGACTTCACAAGCTATTTTTGAAAAAATCTTCAAGGTCAAGCTAATCCCAAGTAAATCAGGGGGTGAGGGTAATGGATGGATTGTTGAGGGTACACTCCAAGTTCCTCCATCGATTGCCGATTACATCGACCAGGTAACGCTTACAGTCCTTCCGGAATTGTTCTAATACTATGAAATGATTGTTAAATATGAAATTGCAGAATTTTAGAAGCAAATATCTTCAGCTATTTTCAACAAACAATTTGATTATTCCATCATGTAGCATACACCTCTAGCTGTGATGATCTGCTACGAATACTAATCTTCAAGTACGCCAAGAAGCTGGGTTCTGATAAGTTCCTTCTGGCGTTTTCTTGTCATGACCAACCCAAGGAGCAGAGTGCTACTCGAATTACACTAACACGCTTGACATAAGTGTATATACACTTATTGTTTCAGCATGGACAACAAATATACAAAACTGCAAGAGTGCGCTTGTGCTGCCTTACGCCAAAGCAGCAGAACGATAACAAAACATTATGAAGCAAAATTGAAAACGGTGGGCTTGACTTCGGCTCAGTTTAATATCATGGCTGTGCTCATTAACCTGGGGCCAATGCCTGTAAGCCGGCTTGCGGCTGCGATCGGGCAGGATAGAACAGGCCTTACTCGAAATCTAGCCATCATGGAAAAGAATGGTTTTGTGCAGTTTCAGCCAGGTGCTGATCAGAGAGTAAAAGAGGTGAGTCTTACCCAGCATGGTACTAATAAACTGGATGCAGCCATCCCTCTATGGGAAGATGCACAGAATAGCATCGCTAGGCACATCGGTGATCTTGAAATAATCCATGACGTCGCCAGGAAGTTGAAGACTACCATCGGTGACTGATATTTTTTTGTTCAAAAGAGTGTATATACACTTAAAATAAACAAGGAGGCGGACAATGAAAGAAACCATATTAATTACCGGCGCTACTGGTAAAACTGGTGGAGAGGCAGCATATGAGCTACTAAAACAGGGATATAAGGTTCGTGCACTTGTGCACCGGGAGGATGTACGGTCGGAACGTCTGCGCAAGGCGGGAGCCGAAACGGTAATTGGCAATTTGTTGTCATTAGAAGATATCACAAATGCTATGCGTGGTACTCAGCGGGCGTATTTCGTCTGTCCATGGACACTCAATCAATTGGACATTGGCCTGAATTTCGCTGTAGCTGCTGAGGAGACCAAGGTTGAGCATGTGGTGGTGATGAGCCAATGGCTATCTTCTCCAATGCATCCAGCAGTTGCCACACGGCGGATCTATTTAACCGACAAGATGATGTCCTGGTTACCTGGAATTAAGCCTACCTTTATCAATGTGGGCTTTTTTGCAGATAATTACATGGCTTTACTTGAACCCATCGCCCAATTAGGGTTGCTACCGCTGCCCCTCGGAGAAGGGAAGAATGCACCGGTATCGAATGGTGACATTGGTCGGGTTGTGGCTGCGGCGTTAATGTATCCTGAGAAGTATTCAGGCAAAACCTATCGTCCTTGTGGGCCATCCTTGTTGTCACCGGAAGAGATAGCCCAATCTTTCAGTCGCGTTTTGAAACGTCCGGTAAAATACCAGAACATCTCAGAGAAAATGTTTCTTAAGGCGACGAGATCGATGGGGTATCCCACAGGCTTGATAAGTCAATTGAGATATTATTTTCAAGAGTATCGTGATGGAGCTTTTGCAGCAGGGGCGCCAAATGATGCTGTGGAGAATTTAACAGGCAGGGATCCTGAGGATTTTGACACAATTATACAGCACTATGTAAGTGCGAAAAATCAGGTGACAGGCCTAATCCCTCAATATGGCGGGCAAGAGATTATCTCGCAAAATTTTTCTAACAAATTAAGAGCTGTGTCTAATTTTATTGGTTTGCTGTTGACAGCAGCACCTGATTTGCACCGCTTTGAGAAAGAACAGGAGTTTCCGGAGATAGATGCTGCCAGAAAGGTTTTTCAGCACGATTATTGGCGTGAAACCCACATGCAGCCCAATGCCTTCGGCGGGTAGTGAACCGGGACAAAAGGTTGGCACTGAAGAAAGTATTTCCCTAATCCATGCTGTGGTGCTAAATCATTGGTGGCATATCAATCTTAAAGAACAGCAGGCTAGCTATTCTTCAGGTATGCCAAGGAGCTCGGTTCTGATATACTCCTTCTGGCGTTTTCTTCTCATGACCAACCCAAAAAGCATAGATGCCAATCCAATTGCCCCAAACAGGTAGGCAGGGTCGGGTTGGTCGATGGAATAGAGGGTAAAACCGGCACCAAAGCAGAGAATTGCGCAGATCGTGAATGTGGTGGTAAGGAAAAGTGATTTCAACTCGGTAATTCTGTCGTCAATTTCATCCAGTTCAATTTTAAAACGAAGATTCCCTTGTTCCACTTTCTCGACAACGTTGGAGAGCCGCAGTGGCAGGTTGATGAGACGCATTCCATAGTTTTTGGCATAGGAGGTCGACTCTTCGAAAATCTCCCCCGCACTCATGGAGACAATCTGCTTGAGATAGGGCTCAAAGGCATCGGCAATTCTAAAGTTCGGGTTAAGGGTGGCAACGATGCCGCTTAGCGTGCCTATGGCTCTGCCAAGGTACGCCCACTCAACAGGTAAAACCACTGGTTGTCGATAGAGCAATTCCACCATTTCATCAACCACTGGAGAGAGATCTACGGATTGCAGTGCCTCTCGTTCAAGTCTGACGGTGGTGTACACTTCATTAAAGAAGTATTCCAGTAAGGGAAGCAACTTATAGCGGTTATAGTTCTTCCTGATAAAGCCAAGCTCATCGAAGGAATCGACTAATTCCATATAGTCTTTGCGCACGATTGCCCGAAGGCCACGACGTATACCTTTTCTGGTTTGGGCGGATATCTGACCGGACATGCCGAAATCGAGCAACACGAAATTGTTGTTCGAGGTAACGAGGATATTGCCTGGGTGGGGGTCGAAATGGATCCAGTCGAGTTCGAGAAATTGAGCCATGTAGATTTCGACCAGCCGCTGAGCCAGGACGATTGGATCATTGCTTCTCTGCTGCCATTTGGTAATGTCCGAGATTTTGTCACCGCTGCAATACTCCATAACAATGATATCCCGGCTGCAGAGCTCTTCATGAACTTTGGGGATATAGAGAAAATCAAATTTGGCCAATCCTTTTTTAAGTTTTTTCAACACATGAATTTCGCGCAGGAAATTCAGTTCGTCTCCAGTAACTTTGACGAATTCATCCAACAGTTCGAGTAGGTCTACTTTCTCACGTACTGCCTTGAAATGAGAGAGGAGCTTGAATACATGGAAGAGAATGGCAAAATCGATGTCTATTGTTTGTTGGACATCGGGCTTGAGAATTTTGATCACCACCTGGGATCCGTCGTTTAACTCTGCCCGGTGGGTCTGACCTAGGGAGGCAGAGGCGAGAGGGGCAGGATCGACCACCCGGAAGACTGACTGGTAGTCGCCAAAGGTTTTCTGTAAAACCGGTTCAAGTTCGGCAAAATCAACAGGAGGAACCTGGTCCTGTAAAGGGGAGAGAATGGTGATATAGGGTTCTGGGAATATATCGCGTCTGGATGAGAAAAACTGGCAGAGCTTGATAAAAACACCGCCTGACTCAACGGCAATATCATAGAGTTCTTTTGCCCGTTTGGTATGGGCTGCAGCCATTTTTTGCTGAGTTGCCCGGTAGCCCAGCCTGCGAGTCAACGCTAATTCTTTTCTAAAGTTGAGAAAGATTCTAAGAAAAACCAGGGTGGTTTTTAGAAGTCTGCGGCGGTAGCCCATGAAATTCTTTAGCTCCATCCCAAAACAGCCCTTTTGTTCGATATCTTTGTTATGCTCAAAATTTTATCCTCCGGTAAGCGAACGGAGTGAGACTCCGAGATATTAGACATATGTCTGTGGTAAAATTTTTCGCATGCCTTGATCTCAACCAAAATGCCTAGTTTTCGGATGGAAACTACTTATTCATCTTATCTATCTTATCGGAAAGATCCTTCATCATAGTTTTCAACTCTTCGACTTCCTCTTTGCTGGCAAAACCAAATTTGCCCGCAGCTTCAGAAACTTTTTCTTTTATCGAATCCATATCATCTTGATATTTCTCTTTAAGATCTTCTTTTTGCTTACGAATCTTTTCTTCGAACTCTTCCTGTCTGGCCTCTCTGGTGTTTTTGTATTCTTCGGCTTTTTTCTCCAGCTCTTCACCCATGGTAAAAAGCAAGGCGGCAATATCTTTTAAGATGTTCGACATTTGCGTATACTCCTTATACGATTCCCTGAAATGGTTCCATCACCTCGGTATTGCTTTGGTGATGACCAGTACAAATTTATAAAATCACTATTAGGAAGGTATGGATCAGAGGAAAGGTTGTCAAAAATGAAGTGATACGCTAATGCTTGGTTAGTATCGGAAATTCGGGGCATAAAAAGGTAGGAGAGAAGTAACTTTATCTCAACTGATGGACCAGCGTAATTGCTTTTCTGCATAAAAAGGTCGGACATCACCATATGCTTGTGGAACCTGCCAGGGGGTATCGGTGAGGGTCAGGCGTTTTTCCAATGGGGTTATGCCGTATCGTTCCCGGGCATTGTCGCTGATAAACGCTTGAAGCTTATCAAGACAATCCTCCTCTTCAAATATCTGGACCAACAGAGGAAGAGCCACGGGAGAGGAGAACACGCCGGCAGCGCAGCCGACACATTCTTTTTTATGGCGAGGGTGAGGCGCTGAGTCCGAGCCGAACATGATCTTTCTGTTGCCACCTAAAACAGCCTGGCGCAGCGCCTGGAGATCTGCAGGTGTTTTGGCAATAGGTTTACAAAAAAGATGGGGTTGCAGCAGATCTCCGACGACATCATCGAGGGTCAGCATCAGATGGTGGAGGGTGACAGTTGCGGAAACATTTTCGTATTTTTCCAAGAATTCGATCGCCGCAGTCGTGGTAATGTGTTCCATGATGATATGCAGATTTGGAAAATTAGTTGCAATTTCCTGGTATACCGTGAGAAATTCACGTTCCCTCTCCATGACAAAACCATTGCTCTCCCCGTGGATCAAAAGAGGAATCTGCAATTCCTCCATGATATGCAGGGTCTCTTGGATTGAATCAAAATCTTTCACCCCTTTTTCGCTCTGGGTGGTGATACCGGCTGGATAGAGCTTGACACCGATGATATGCTCCTTAGCTGCAGCAAGTTCTGTGCGCTTGTAGGACCTGAAGAAAAGCGTCATATATGGCTCGAAATTCTCCTTTCCACAGGCTGTCATTATTGCGTTGCGGTAGTCTTTGATCTTCTGCAACGAATCGACAGGAGAGATCAGATTTGGCATGACAACTGCTCCAGCGAAGGACTGAGCCGAGAAGGGTGCAACCAGTTTGAGCATTTCTGCTTCACGCAGGTGCAGATGCATATCCAATGGCGAGTTAAGTTCTATTTTCATTATTTTAGGGTGGCAAAGGAAGTCTGAGTCGATCTCTACTTTCTCAGAATAACTGAAAGGCTTTACTAAGGACAGTAAAAAGAATCTGTTTCATTCTGAAATTTCAGCTGTTCAATAATTAATGAAAATTTGATCCCTTCCCATAACTGATACTTCCATTTGAAAATAATTTATTGGCTAAGTTTTTTTAGGATTCTCTGCTATCAGTTATAGGACACTGCCTACTAAGGCTTTGATTCTTATTAAAAGTTTCCATTACAATGGGTGAATTTTAATTTTGGCACAAGGAGCTGTGTCCTGCGCTCTGCGCATCACCGAGCTTTGGATGGTAGAAGATTCATGGTCAGATCACCTGAATAAGCAAAATAAATCTTGACTTAATCATACAAAGTTTTATAATTCGATATATGTCGAATTGTAATAATGTAAACCATGAAGAATATGCCGAGATTTTTAAGGCACTGGCTAATCCGAACAGGTTAAAAATCTTTTCCCGGTTAGCTACTTGCTGCAAACCTGGCACGGTGGATGTTTTCAATCCTCAGACAAGTGCCTGTATTGGAGAACTAGGGGATGAGCTAGATATTGTAGCCTCTACGGTGTCACATCATATCAAGGAGTTGCGCAGGGTAGGGCTGATCAGAACACGTAGACAAGGGAAAAATATTGAGTGTTGGGTCGATCCTCAAATAGTGGATGATCTGCGGGACTTTTTTTCTTTCTAAAATTTTTTTTGACATAACGATTCGATATGTGTCGAAAAGTTAAACTGAGTGAGGTGAGTCATGGTGCCGTTAGGAGAAAATGAAATTAGAAGGATGGTACGTGAGCGTTATGGTCGACTGGTTGAAGGTGAAACTATTTCATCCGGAGACGATGTGAACAAAGCATGTTGTACTGTGGCAGAAACTGAAAAAAATCAATCTGCAATGAAACTGGGGTACTCTGCGGAACAGCTCGAAGAAGCACCGCCGAGCTCTAACATGGGGCTTGGTTGTGGTAACCCGCTGAATATAGCCAACCTGCAACCTGGAGAGATAGTACTGGATCTGGGGAGCGGTGCGGGGTTTGATTCATTTTTGGCAGCTCGGATGGTTGGGCCAACTGGCAAAG
Source organism: Desulfocapsaceae bacterium (assembly GCA_030065655.1). Taxonomy (GTDB): domain Bacteria; phylum Desulfobacterota; class Desulfobulbia; order Desulfobulbales; family Desulfocapsaceae; genus Desulfopila_A. The sequence continues at coordinate 12,929 of JASJDT010000140.1, forward strand.
CTATCGGTATAGACATGACTGCCAAAATGGTCGAAAAGGCGCGAAAAAACTGTAAAAGAGGAAGGTTTACCAATGTAGAGTTTAAGCAGGGGTACATCGAAAGTCTGCCAATAGATGATAGCAGCATCGATGTCATTATCTCTAATTGTGTAATCAACCTCTCACCTCAAAAGAAGAAGGTTTTTCAAGAGGCATTACGGGTGCTCAAACCTGGCGGTAGATTAGCTATAGCTGATATTGTTGCTCTCAAATCACTTCCCCAGGAAATACGCGAAAATCCTGAAATGATTTGCAGTTGTATTGGAGGTGCTGAGAAAGTTAAAACTGTTGAACAAATTCTAAAAGACCTCGGTTTCATCCATCTTGAAATTGGTTTGTGTAACTACAATTGGAAAAACGGTGTCGCCTCAGCCACCATAGAAGCGGTTAAACCTTTCAGGTGAAATTTTGATTGAGCCCGATGGCACCCCGCTCATGGGAAAACAATACCTATGAACATCGGTTTTAATGCTATTGCCAGACTGAGTCCGGAAACTGGTAAGACAGGAGAATAGAATGAGAAATTACTTAACCATTGCGCTACCACAAACACCGGATTGGGGTGAGGACCTGCAGGAGAAGGCCAGGCTTTATATGGAGAAATATGATAGCTGCACCCAAAGTATCCTAGCGGCATTTATGGAGGAATTGAAAATTGACGATCCACTTTTGTTACGAAGTGCAGGGGCAATGCACGGTGGCATGGTATCCTCATTGACCTGCGGGATTCATACATCGGCAATGATGATTCTGGGGTTGTTGCTGGGCAGGGAAAATGTCGAAGAAGGTGTTGATGGTCTGATGCCAATTGTCCACCCTGCCCAGGAACTCATCCAGCGTTTAAATGCTCGGCTGGGCTCTCACTCCTGCAAGGAAATAACCGGAGTGGATTTTACCAATCGCCGGCAGGCACAGAAATATCATCTTGCTGGCGGAAAAAAACGTTGTGAAAGACTGGTGATGGAAGGTGTAGAGGAGATTGCCGGATTTCTGCAGGAGTTGGATGAGCAGGGCGGTCTTTTTCGAGCTCAAAGCAAAAAAAAATGATGGAGGAGTAAGCTATGAAATCTTTTGTTAAAGGACTGGAAAGTGAAACACAATTGCTCATAGGAGTTGGTTCAGCCATAGCAGCAGGTTGCATTCCCTGCCTCGAAAATCTCTATACGATGGCGCGAGAGGCTGGAATAGCAGAGAAAAAGATCCGGGCGGCGGCATTGATCGGTCAGTTTGTCAAGGATCAGCC
>JASJDT010000141.1 GCA_030065655.1 Desulfocapsaceae bacterium
TGCATGGTGATCCCCTCCCAGAAGATGCGAGCAGTTTTTCAACGAATTCTTCCAGAACTAGGTCAAAACAGCGTAGTCATCTCCGCATCAAAAGGAATAGAAAACGATAGCCTAGCAACAATGACTGAGGTTATGGCTGAAGAGTTGCAACGAGCCGGAAGCGATAAGAAGGTTGAACTTGCCGTTCTCACCGGTCCCTCTTTTGCCAGGGAAGTTGCCGATGATGTACCCACAGCAGTTACCATCGGGTGTAAGAACCAGGAGGTTGCTGCAAATCTGCAAATGATTTTTGGAACAGACTATTTCAGGGTATATACCAGCAATGATGTTGTCGGACTTGAAACAAGCGGCGCTTTAAAAAATGTCATTGCCCTGGCAACTGGGATATGCGATGGACTGGGCTATGGACTCAATACCAGGGCAGCACTTATAACTCGCGGTCTTGCCGAAATAACACGTTTTGGGATAACTCGCGGAGCAGATCCTCTTACTTTTTCAGGACTGAGCGGTCTCGGTGATTTAATTCTCACCTGTACGGGTGATCTCAGTCGCAACAGAAGTGTCGGGCTTAATCTTGGCCAGGGGAAAAGTCTCGAAACCATTCTCAAGGAAATGAAAATGGTTGCCGAGGGGGTAAAGACCACCATGTCAGGTTATAAGCTAGCCCAAAAGCACAAGGTGGAGATGCCTATCCTTGAACAGGTGTACGCCATACTTTACCAGGATAAGGATTGCAGCACAGCCGTGCACGAGCTTCTAACCAGGGAGCTGAAAGCAGAAAAATAGCCTACTATTGATCAGACCAGTCGTTATCCATGAATTGGTTGTGGTCTGGTTTTTCAGGTTTTTCTTCCTCAAGACGAATCTCCAGCCACTTTAACACCTTATCCATCTCGTCTTGCATCTCCTGAAGTGCTTTGCCCCTATGACTGACCCTGTTTTTCTCTTCCATAGAAAGTTCAGCAAAGGTTTTCTTGAAGGTATCACAGAGAAAAACGGGATCGTAACCGAAGCCGCTGGTTCCCCTTTTTTCTTTGGTAATGGTACCGTCACAACGCCCTTCGTAGGTAAGAGCAGGTCCCGAGGGAACGGCTATGGAGAGAACACATTGAAAATAGGCCCGTCTGCTGTCAACATCTGCCATTTCGCCAAGCAATTTGTCGACATTTTCTTCGTCGGTGGCCCCTTCGCCGGCATAACGAGCCGAATATACGCCAGGGGCGCCCTTCAATGCCTCGACAACGAGTCCAGAATCGTCGGCTAAGGCTGGAAGTCCAAGGACTCTTGCGGTGTGATGAGCTTTTTTATAAGCATTTTCCTCGAATGTTTCACCATCTTCTATAACTGGTGGCAATGGGCCAAAATCAGCAAGAGACTTGATTTCTATGGAAAAATCCTCAACGAGTTTTTGAAACTCTTTCACTTTGTTTTTATTTGATGTCGCCAGAACAAGCATCATAATAGTGTATATCCCCTATTGGTTTTTCTGTTTTTTTCGAAGTTTCTTCTTGAGGCGATTATCGTATCTTTCCTGCTCGCTGTATAAACACCCGCAATACGGTTGTCTATATAATCCTTTATCAATGGATTCATCAATCCCTTCCTGCCAACCCTGCCTGAAATCCTCATAGATAAAAGCAATAGCATATGTTTTTGCCAGTTCCCGGCACTTCTTTTCAATTAAGTCGTGCTGTTGATATCGACTATAAAGAAGCGTTGTTGAAAAAGCTGGAAAACCATGGTGAGCGGCATACTCAGCTGTTTGTTGGAGACGGATATCATAGCAGATTGAACAGCGGGACTGTTTGTTGGCAACTACTTTGTCAAAATAAAGATCAAGATCGTAGTCCCGTTCGGTAACAAGGGAGAGGTTTTCTCTTTCGGCCAGCCGGGAAAGTGAGTCAAGTCGCCGTTTAAATTCTTTGAAGGGATGAATGTTTGGATTAAAGAAATAACCGGTAACTTCGTAGCCTTTAGATTCCAGCTGCTTTATGGGATAGAGCAGACATGGACCGCAGCAGGTGTGGAGTAAAATTTTCATTTATTCATCTGCAACTTATAATTCTTCGGATCAATATTGTATTGATGAATTTTATAGTTGATGATCCGCAAACTGGTGTCGAGATATTTTGCCGTTTTGGTCTGGTTGCCATTATTTTTTTTGAGTCCATCAATAATAAGATCCTTTTCGAATCTTTCCACCGCTGCTGTCAGTGAAAGGGGTTTGTCACCTGGCATACCATCTGAGGTCTGTAGGGTCGGTGGTAAATGAATAGCCTTGATGGAATCATCGTCACAGATGAGGACGGCTCGTTCTATGCAGTTTTGCAATTCCCTTACATTACCTGGCCAATGATACTGAATCAGCATATCAATGGCAGACGTTGAGATTCTTCTGATGGTTTTATTGTTCTCGCGGGCAAATTTTTCCAGGAAGAATTCAGCAAGAAGAAGGATATCTGTCCTACGCTCACGCAATGGTGGCATATAGATGGGAAAAACATTCAGGCGATAGTAGAGGTCCTCGCGGAATTTTTTGTCGGTGACGGCCTGTTCCAGGTCTCTGTTTGTTGCCGTTACCAGGCGAACGTCACACTCAATGGACGTTGTTGAACCCAGGCGCTGAAAACATCTTTCCTGAACGACATTGAGCAGTTTGACCTGCACGGATGTACTAATTTCCCCGATTTCATCAAGAAAAAGGGTACCTCCTTCGGCTTTTTCAAAACGGCCAATTTTACGCTCAGTTGCACCGGTGAACGCTCCTTTTTCATGACCGAACAACTCACTTTCCAATAACGTTTCCGGAAGTGCTGAGCAGTTGACCACGATAAATGGTTTTTCTTTACGGCGACTGTTGTAATGTAAGGCTTTTGCAACAAGGGACTTACCGGTGCCAGACTCACCACGCAACAGCACAGTCGCGTTGGAGTCGACAACGCGATATACCATTTCGTAAACCTCTTGCATCCTGCTTGAGTTACCGATGAACTCATCGATCCTGTTTTTCTCGGAAAGTTCCCTTTTCAACTTCAGGTTTTCCAGACGGAGATTCTCCTGTTCGCGATTGACGATCTGTATGCGATGCGCTGTCTGGGCAATGAGGCTACTGAGGACAATAAGAAACTGCAGATCTTTCTGGGCTTGATCGTCTATGCCGGATTCATAAATTCTATCAACAGAAAGGGCCCCGATTACCTGTTTGCCGTCCTTGATGGGCACACAGAGAAAGGAACGATTTTGATGACTTATATCACCGCGGGACCTGGTGCGATTAAGGAAGAGCGGCTCCTCAGAAATATGCGGAACAATTATCGGTTCTCCTGTTGCCACCACCCTTCCGGTAATGCCTTCACCTATCTGATACTTGCCCCGCTTTCTGCCCTCTGCTGTCAGGCCATAGGCAACCTCTATTTCTAATTTGGAAGTTAATGGATTGATTATGGTTACAGTGCCATTTTCCATACCCTTTGACGAAGCAAGAATCTCCATAGACTTTTCCAGACATTCCGAAAGGTCTCCAGAAGATGCCAACTCCCTGGTTATATCATAGAGACAGGTAAGGTCCTGTAATTCAGCTTCAATATCAATGTTACTTTTCATGTATACATTTTCCAGGGTTAAATTTTTCTTTGGAGACAACCTACTATAATATAAGATTTTAACCACAAAACATTACAAAAATGTATAAACGGCGCCAAAAATTTCTGGTGGAAGCGGTGAATTATTGACAATAGAAGTGAGAGGTGTTACAAGAACTCTGTCAAAAGACAGGAGGGATGGCCGAGTGGTTTAAGGCGGCGGTCTTGAAAACCGTTGTACGAAAGTACCGTGGGTTCGAATCCTACTCCCTCCGCCACCTTAATGGAGAGATGACCGAGCTGGCTGATGGTGCTCGCCTGCTAAGCGAGTGTGGGGATAATACTCCACCGAGGGTTCGAATCCCTCTCTCTCCGCCATTTTCTGTCGCCCACCAAAATAACAGAGAGAATTAGAACCCCCAGACGAGAGTGCGTTTGATCCAACCGACCAAGCCTGTTTCGTGCTTTACCTTTGCCCAGCCATTTTTTTGCTCCAGGGTTTCGAAGACAACACCATAGTATGCTTTTCCAACAACGCGATAGCGGGTGCCTGGACCACTGCGTATATTGATCCGTTTGTTTTTATTCTTAAAAACTTTGACGATTAGGTGACCCTTGGGGGATAGCAATGGTTTGTATATCCAACCTCTGTCATTTTCGAAATCCTGAACTTTAACCCAGTCACCCTTCTTATCGATCACTTTCAACGGGAAACCTTTACCATATTCCCACTTTACCTGATATTTCGTACCTGGTCCTGAGCGAAGATTTACGTTATCCCCGCTGACACTCAGCATCTCTGCCAGACAGCTGGATGAAATAAAAAGTGTAAGAATACTAGTAAGCACCAAAAACGTATATTTCATATGTCTCATAATGACAATAAAGTCCCTATGGTTATCTATTAAATACCTTATATTACCTTAAAGTTGAAACGAATCGGAACTAGGTTCTAAACACGACCGAAATAACAAGAATAAAGCAAGCAACCTTGGACTGCTAACTTTCATCATTCAACACCAAACCGATTACTCTTTCAAGGTCATCGAGAGAGTAGTATTCGATTTCAATTTTGCCTCTTGAGCCATTCTGTTGAATGGCAACTTTTGAAGAAAGTTTGTTGGTAAGTTGGTTCACCAGAGAAGCACAATAGGATGATGGTATCTCATCTGAATTGCTCTTTGTCGATGTTTGCCGCCGAGGAGTTTTAAGGTGTTTTTTGACGAGTTGCTCCGTTTGCCGAACCGAAAGCTTTCTTGCCACCACCTCGTCGCGAATTTCCTTCATGACGGCATGGTGGTCTCCAAGCCGAAGCAATGGACGGGCATGGCCTTCGGTAAGAACACCGTGGATAAGGTCTTCCTGAACAAAGCCAGGAAGGTTAAGTAATCTTAATATGTTAGCGACAGCGCTACGGCTTTTCCCCAACTTCTTTGCCGCTTCTTCCTGGGTATATTCAAATTTGCTTATCAACTTCTGGTACGCTTCGGCCTCTTCCATGGGGTTGAGGTCAGTACGCTGAATATTTTCAATAAGGGCAAGCTCAAGCAGCTTATTCTCATCTTCAATATCACGAACGACAACCGGTACAGTTGCTAGTCCCAGCATTTTAGAAGCCCGGAATCGACGCTCACCAGCAATGAGCTCATAATGACTTTTTTCAGTATCGTTACGGCGCATTACCACCAGCGGTTGGAGTATACCATGTTCTTTGATTGAGTTGGCGAGCTCCTCAAGATCCGCTTCGTTGAAATGGTTTCGAGGTTGGTGGCTATTGGCACGGATATTATCAATGTTGCATTCGAAGTAGAGTTCGTCCTCTTCATCATTGGAAAAAAGAACGCCAACTCCTTGTCCGAGTCCTTTGTTTTTAATCACGGTCATTACCTCTTCTGGTTTCTCAGGAATTCGTTGGCAAGTGCATTATAGGCTACGGCTCCACTAGAAAATTTATCATATTCAAGTATGGTCATTCCATGACTTGGACACTCACTTAACCGAACATTTCGAGGGATAGTCGTTTTGAAGACCTGCTGGTTAAAATGTTCCGTTATCTTGTCAGCAACCTGGTAGGTCAATTTGTTGCGTTTATCGTACATGGTCAACAATAAACCTTCGATGAAAAGTGTTTTGTTGTAGCTTTTCTTGACTGATCGTATGGTGGTAATCAGTTGAGCTAAACCTTCCATTGCAAAATACTCACATTGCAACGGGATGAGAACGGAGTCTGCGGCTGTGAGCGCGTTGATTGTAAGAAGACCAAGTGAAGGGGGACAGTCTATGAAAATAAAGTCAAAACGGTCCCTTACACCCTCAAGCAAACCTTTCAATACCTTCTCTCTTCCCTTCGCAGATGCCAGCTCAATATCCGTTGCCACCAGGTCAATGCTTGAAGGAACAACTTTAAGATTGTTCACTCCAGTATCATAGAGAATGTCGGCAACAGGGGCATCTCCGGTAAAGGCATGATAAAGGTGACGTACCCTGTTTTTCATGTGGAGACCGACACCACTTGAGGCATTACCTTGTGGATCAGAATCTATTATCAGTACTTTTTTGCGCTTACTGGCGAGAGCGGCAGCGAGATTAACGGATGAAGTGGTTTTACCAACACCACCTTTCTGGTTTGCAACAGCAATGATTTTTCCCATGCGTTCAGTCATTTTTTCTCCTCCTTACCTGTTCATCATTCTTTAATCCATCAAATCGTGTGGCACAAGAGAAATGATAGATTTGTTTGCTACAAAAGCTCTATTTTCATCTCGAGTACTATAAAAAACAGAAAAACATTGAAAAAATAATCTGAATGTATCCATATAAAACTTCATTTCTTACCAAACTTGTTTCACGTGAAACATTACCTTGAGGATATATGGAAACAGATTTTCTAGTTGTAGGTTCAGGTATCGCCGGTCTTTCCTTTGCCCTACGAGTGGCAGAACTTGGTCGAGTTGTAGTGGTAACCAAAAAAGAACGAATGGACTCTTCCACAAACCTGGCTCAGGGTGGTATTGCTGCGGTTCTAGCTGAAGATGATTCTGGGACTGAGCATGAGAGAGATACTCTTGAGTCAGGTGCTGGCCTCTGTGATCGAGATGTGGTCAGGATGGTAGTGCGGGACGGACCACCCAGGATTGCAGACTTAATTGCAGCTGGTGTTAAGTTTGTCACCGATGAAAAAACAGGAAAACTTGATTTGGGAAAAGAGGGAGGCCATTCACGTCGACGGGTAGCCCATAGTTATGATCTGACAGGTAGAGAAATAGAGCGGGCTTTGTTGGCAGCGGTTAAGGAGCATCCTCAAATTTCGGTTTTAGAAAATCACCCAGCCATAGACTTAATTATGGACAGGAAGGCCAAGGATAGAGGCCGATGTGTGGGAGCCTATGTTTTTGAAGAATCCGGTAAGGTTGTAAGCTATCTCGCTAAGATGACGGTTTTATGTACCGGTGGCTGTGGCAAAGTGTATCTGTATACATCCAACCCTGACATTGCTACAGGTGATGGCATAGCAATGGCTTTTCGAGCTGGGGCGCAAGTAGCAAATATGGAGTTTGTACAATTTCATCCAACATGCTTATTCCATCCTCGTGCGAAAAATTTCTTGATATCGGAAGCAGTCAGAGGGGAAGGTGCTGTTTTGGTTGACAGGTACGGAAAACGCTTTATGGACAAATATGATTCACGTGGAGAACTGGCAACAAGAGACAGTGTTGCCAGGGCAATCGATCGGGAAATGAAGGCTAGTGGTTTAGACTGTGTATATCTCGATATTACCTCCAAGAGTAATGAGTTTCTCTATAAACGATTTCCAACAATTTATGAAAAATGTAGAAAATTTGGTATTACCATATCTCGGGATCCTATACCTGTTGTCCCTGCCGCACATTACATGTGTGGCGGTGTGGTTGTCGATATGTATGGCAATAGCTCGGTTGATGGATTAATGGCGTTAGGTGAAACAGCGAATACCGGTTTACACGGAGCAAATAGACTTGCAAGTAATTCTCTGCTTGAGGCTGTGGTGTACGCAGAAAAAGCATGGAGATATTGTCGTGACCATAAAAAAGAAGTTTTAGGAAGAGAAACACCCCAAGTGGATGACTGGAGTTCTGGTGAGGCCATTGATCTTGAGGAAGAAATTCTCATAAACCATAACTGGGATCTGATCAGAAGAACGATGTGGAATTATGTAGGTATTGTTCGCAGTGATAAGCGATTGAAACTGGCTAAAGAAAGAATGAGCGATATATTGAAGGAAATTGAACAGCACTACCGAGATTATTATGTTTCGGCGAATATGATTGAGTTGCGAAATATCAGCCTGGTAGCAATGATGATAATTGAAGCGGCGCTCCAACGTCAGGAGTCGAGAGGCCTGCACTACACGAAGGACTATCCCGTGGTAAAACAAGAATTTCAACGATGGAATATCTTTGCTAGAAGGTGGGGGAAACAATTGTGGGATATGGACTGTATAAAGCAGAAAAGAATTTGAACGTATAATTACCTCGGTATAGAGGTGGGCTGATCAGTAAATCAGTGTCTTGAATTATTAACGAGGAGGATGTTTCACGTGAAAAGTTACAGAAAAGAGCTGTGGTTTGAGGTGCCTTCCCGTCGTGGCTTTATTAACATAACTGGCACCGTTGAAGAATGTTTGCGTGAAAGTGGTGTTCAAGAGGGGCTGGTGTTGGTTAATGCGATGCACATAACGGCAAGTGTTTTTATAAATGATGATGAATCCGGATTGCATCATGACTATGAAGTGTGGTTGGAAAAGCTAGCCCCTCATGCTCCAGTTGAACAGTATCGTCATAATGGTTACGAGGACAATGCGGATGCCCATATGAAGCGTCAGATAATGGGGCGCGAGGTTGTCGTTGCCATTACCGAAGGTCGGTTGGATTTTGGTACATGGGAGCGAATCTTTTATGGAGAATTTGATGGGAGGAGAAAGAAGAGAGTTCTGGTGAAGATAATTGGCGAATGATCCTAATAAATGAATATACATCTATTTCTCTTCATTAGTGATGGGACTAATAACTTGTAAATAAACAATTCAAGAACACTCAACCCACCTTCTGCCTCTCATGGTAATCAATTTTTTCGGTCATATATTATTACTGTAGTTTCATGGAAACACAGTAAGAAACATCGTCTTTTCGAGATGAATATAATAGAGGTGATCGGATGAATCTGATAAGTTTATCACGCTGCTGTAGCAATCAACAACGAGTAATGCTTTTTGTTTTTATAAGCTGCATGCTCTTTTTAGTAGTAGGTTGTGCTGGTGTTAACCGAATAATAGCACCAGAACAACATATTCCGCTGGTTATTGGCGAACGTCAACAAGGAACATTTAACCAGGGAACAGAATCACTTTCCTATGAATATATTGCCGATGACAAGACAATAACTGTGCAGGGCAAAGTTTATCCAGGTCGAAGTATAAGTTTTTTGAAGGTACGGCTGTTGTTCCTTGATCAACAAGGATCTATTATTGACGGAGACTATGTTTATCACTCTCCCTATCGATCGTATAAGTGGAGACGCAACACTTTTCAGGATAGTGTGTTCATCCCAAACGGTACAGAGAACATCTCTTTTGACTTCTATGTCGAATACAGAATTAGAAGATAAATTCTGGGCTCCTGGGCTGCCAAATGATGGTGGTTGGCATGGTTACAACATTCAGACAAGGCAGGTAATACATCGAAAATATTGACTAGCCCTAACAGACAGTCAAAAGATATTCCTAACAACAAATAAACTTTGAATTCATAAAAAAAACAGGCACTTAGTTCACAGAACTAAGTGCCTTCTTTATTTGGCGTCCCCAAGGGGATTTGAACCCCTGTTGCCGGCGTGAAAGGCCGGTGTCCTGGACCTGACTAGACGATGGGGACCGATGGACGCTGTGGTGGGTCGTGTTGGGCTCGAACCAACGACTCTCTGCTTAAAAGGCAGATACTCTACCGACTGAGTTAACGACCCATAGGGGAATGCTTTATACAAATATGCGTATAAAGTGTCAAGAAAAAAAAGTCTCCTGTTTTGTTTTTATCATTCACCTCTACCATAGTCAAGTGGTGAGCAATACAGTGTTAATAATTACTGGTCACTTTACGGGCACTGATCGAGTATTACAGAAGAAATAAGTGCTATAGTGCGGCCTGCTGTTGTCGCATCCGTATCGACAGGAGTAGTTGTTTGTAGAGGGGTAGTACATCATCTGAAGTACTTCACCAAGTAGTACATCATCATTAGTTAGCGGAAAAATGCCTGTAAAAAGCATTGGAGGTGCTTATGGAATAGGGGCTGGGCTGATCACAGGACTGGATTATTGGTTTATCAAATAAACGGAAAAACGTTGTCGCAGAATGGGTGGAATGCTAGGATAGTCTGTTTGATGTACATGCAGACTTCTGGTTCAGTATAATTTGAACTTCTGGTTCAGTATAATTTGATATAGGTTTAGTGAGGAGATAAGATGGGATTTATCAGTGGTTCCGCAAGTTTTGTCCGTTTCGGTGTTGAAGGCGAATTACCGGAAAACACCTGGGATTTTATTGCCGAACGGGTTGCAGCTTTTTCCTTTCAGGATATTGATGATACATACGATGAGTTTTCCATTGGCTGGGTTTCGGTTCTAAATATGTTTGATGCTGATTTTTCCTATGCATCCTATGCCAACGGAGACTACGTGACCTTGACCCTACGTATGGATGAACGCAAGGTTTCTCCGGCAATTTTGAAAAAGTTCTGTGCAAAAGAGGAAGAGCGCTTGAAAAAAGAGCGTCAATTGCCAAAGATCAGCAAGGCTATGAAAACGGAAATAAAAGAGCGTATCCATACGGAACTGATGAGAAAAGCTGTTCCGGTTCCGGCGGTTTATGATCTTTGTTGGAATTTGGCGGAGTCAACACTGCTCTTTTTTTCAACAAATAAGAAAGCCCAAGCCCAGTTAGAGGATTTTTTTAAAGAAACCTTTGGATTGACGATTATCCAACAGATCCCCTATCTTATAGCTGAACACCTTGTTGATGAAAAACAAAGAGAGCGTCTGGCCAGTATAGGTCCTGATATATTTGTATAATTACCGAGGTGGATATAAAATATGGATTTAGTCGATCTGATACAGGAAAAGCGGTTTCTCGGCCAGGAGTTTCTCACCTGGCTGTGGTGGAAAAGTGAAGAACGAGGGGGGACGGTTTTTCTGCCGGGACGCGGCGATATTACCCTTGTCTTTGAAAAACATATGCTTCTCGAGTACGGCGAGGGTGAAAGCAGCGAAAAACTTGTATGTAGCGGATTACAGGCGGAATTGCAGGAGGCGCGCACCGGTCTTCAGGTCGGCAAAAAGCTTGAACAGGCAAGAATACAGATTGTTCATGCTGATCATGAGTATAATTTCACTCTCGCAGCGGCATTGATGGAATTTCGGAATGTCAGATTACCAAAAACAGCAGGGAGCGAAAGTACCAAAAGTAATGATCCCGAAGAAACTGAAGGCATGATTCTTGAGAGAATATATCTTTTCGAGGAGCTTTTTCGCCTGGTCAATGAGTTGTTTGCTATTTTTCTGCAACTTCGAGTGGCTGGAGATTGGCAAGAGGAGTTGCAGAGGATACGGCAGTGGGTTAGCAGATCAGCAAAACCCGCTGGTGGATGAAGATTGTTTCGCTTTTGAGAAGGTGTAGAATCAGGTTTTAGACTCATGCATCTCGAAGAGCACGTTTGAGAATAATGTAGGTAGGTAATCAGTTAGAGGCGCAAAATATTAACAATAAAAGGAGCTTGCTTCCTTTTTGGTGCTGCGCCAGATAAGAAGACAAAGGTACATGATGAATTTTGAAACAGTAATTGGGCTGGAGATTCATGCTCAACTCAAAACTAGAACCAAGATTTTTTGCGGCTGTGCGCTCTCCTTCGGGGACCCGCCAAATAGCCATACCTGCCCTGTCTGCCTGGGAATGCCGGGGGTATTACCGGTATTGAATAAAAAAGTGGTCGAGTACGCCATTAAAATGGGGCTGGCAACAAATTCTCAGATCAATCGATTCAATCAATTTGCCAGAAAAAACTACTTCTATCCGGATCTGCCCAAGGGATATCAGACATCCCAGTTCGATCTGCCCATTGTTGAACATGGTTCAGTGGAGATCGATGTTGATGGAAGTAAAAAGACCATTGGCATAACCAGGATGCACATGGAGGAAGACGCCGGTAAACTTATCCATGATGAACGTGAACCTCTGTCCTATGTAGACTTGAACAGAACAGGTACCCCTCTGCTTGAAATAGTTTCAGAACCTGACCTGCGCTCTCCTCAGGAAGCGTATGCCTACTTGAAAAAAATACATGCAATACTGCGTTATCTAGACATTTGTGATGGCAATATGCAGGAGGGCAGTTTTCGCTGTGACGCCAATATATCTCTCCGTCCGGTCGGCCAGGAGGAGTTTGGCATTCGTACGGAACTGAAAAATATGAATTCTTTCCGCAATGTCCAAAATGCCCTGGAGTACGAAGTGCGCAGGCAGCGTGACCTGCTTCTCGACGGTGAGACAATAATCCAGGAGACCTTGCTCTGGAACCCGGATAGCAATCGGACGGAGTCAATGCGTGGTAAAGAAGATGCTCACGATTATCGCTATTTTCCCTGTCCTGACCTTGTTCCAGTGGAAATTGACGAAGCCTGGATTGATGCAATCCGCAAGACCTTGCCGGAGCTGCCAGATGAGCGTAAGAACAGGTTCATCGAGGAGTACAACCTACCTGAATATGATGCTGTGATTCTCACTGGTTCACGAGAGCTTGCCGATTATTTTGAAACGGCTGCCAGGCTCTGTGCCAACGCCAAGAAAGTATCCAACTGGATTATGACGGAGCTGCTTCGAGAGCTCAAGGGCGAGGATATTTCTGGATGTAAGGTCGCACCGGAGCAGCTAGGCGAGCTCATTGCCATGGTGGAAAAGGGGACGATTAGCGGCAAAATTGCCAAAACGGTATTCATTGACATGATGGCTACAGGTAAAGATCCAGCTGTAATTGTTAAGGAAAAAAACCTTGTGCAGGTTTCCGATGAAGGTGAACTGCAGGCTATGGTGGAAGAAATTGTCGCCGCCAATCCAGATCAAGCTGAGCAGTTTCGCCAGGGGAAAACCAAGGTTATGGGTTTTTTTGTGGGTCAGCTGATGAAAAAGACCAAGGGCAAAGCTAACCCCAAAATGGCCAACGAACTGTTCGTCAGAACACTCACGGAGTGAGCACACGGTTGTGAACAAAGAAGAATGGCAGAAGAAAGGTACCGGGCACCGGGCCAGGCTACGCGATAAGTTCCTCGAAAGAGGCGCCGATACCTTTAGTGATGCGGAGGTGCTGGAGCTGCTCTTATCCTTTGGTACGCCCCGTACAGACTGTAAAGAGCCGGCAAGAGAAGCGCTAAAAAAATTTGGCTCGCTCGCCGCAGTATTAGAGGCACCTGGACATGCCCTGGAACAGGTTCGGGGCATCGGCCCCAAAAACAGCTTCGCCGTCCGCTTTGTCCAAGCGGTTGCCCGCCGTTATCTCAAACAACGCTTGATAGGCCGGCAATATCTGCATTCCTCAAGAGACGTACGCGACTATCTCATCCACTCCATGCGGGATTTGCCCAAAGAGGTGTTCACCGTTATTTTCCTCGACTCCTCCCATGCTGTCATTGAAACCGTGGTGATGGCTGAAGGAACAGTGAATGTCAACACTGTATATCCCCGGGAAATTGTCAAAAAGAGTCTCGAGTTTAATGCCGCTGCCCTCATCATTGCTCATAATCATCCGTCGGGCAGCTTGAATCCATCTCCCCAGGATCTCGAGTTGACGAAAAGCCTCGCCCTGTTATGTGCCATGATGCATATCAGTCTCCTCGATCACTTTATTATTGGTGATGGTGCATTGAGCTTTGCCGATGAAGGATACATGACAGCTATTCATGATGAAGCGCGTAGTGTCCTGGCGGGCACAGCGACAAGCGGCGGCTAACTGCATGTCCTCTCTCTATATCCATATTCCTTTCTGCCTAGGTAAATGCGAGTACTGCACGTTTAACTCCTACTCGGGGATGGAAAACCTGTATTCCAGGTATGTCCGCGCTTTGAAGAAGGAAATTGTCGAACACTTTTTTGCCGGTCAAAACGGTCGGCTCGACACGGTTTTTTTGGGCGGAGGAACGCCATCAGTTCTGGCAGCCGATCAAGTGGCTGAGATAATTACCTGCTGTCATGAATACCCTGGTTTTGCCGAGGATGTCGAGATAACCTTGGAAGCTAATCCCAAAACAGTTGATTTCATGAAACTTCTGCAGCTTCGCCAATCGGGAGTTAACAGGCTGTCCATCGGTATCCAATCTTTCATTGATGGAGAACTGGACATTCTGGGTAGGCTTCATTCGGCACAGGACGGTTGGGACTGTGTCAGGGATGCCCTGGGAGCTGGTTTTGTTAATATCAGCTTGGATTTAATGTATGGCATACCAGGCCAGACTGCGGAACAATGGCGTTGGAACCTGGAGACTGCTCTTTCCCTGGGAGTCCCCCACCTCTCTCTCTATCAGCTCACAGTAGAGGAGGATACTCATTTGGC
>JASJDT010000142.1 GCA_030065655.1 Desulfocapsaceae bacterium
GGAAGACAGCGCTTGACCGATTATGTTTTCACAAAGCAGCTGATCACCAGCTATAAAGAAACGCGTAATGGTTTGGGACCAGGTGATTATGCCAGTAGACTATCAAAGTGGCTGGCTACCGGCATGGTAAGTGGTAAAGAGGTTGGTGCTGCTATCCTTGATTTTGAAAAGAAATATGTCAAGAATACCTCCACCTACTGGCTGCTTTTTGAACTGCTTTGGCGCGACTACTTCCACTTTCTCCACCGGCGGATTGGTGATCTTCTTTTTCATCCTCAAGGGATGAAGAAGCGTAGGAGCCCCGGCCTTATTGATGATGTCGTCTGGATGTTTCCGGGTTCAAATATTCAAATGCGATTTACCGAAAATGAGCGCAACATGGTAGAAGAACTCTGGCAACGGTTCAGGTCGTGGAGTCTGGCTGAAACCGGGGAGGAATTCATTGATGCGATTATGAAAGAGCTTTTTTTTACCGGTGACATTAGTAACCGGGCAAGACAGTGTGCCGCCAGCTATCTCATCCATGATCTCCATGTACCCTGGTGGTGGGGTGCTCAATGGTTTGAATATCTGCTTCTTGATTACGACGTTTCTTCAAACTGGGGCAACTGGGCCTACATCGCCGGTGTGGGTGCTGATAGCAAGCCGGTCCGCCGTTTTAACACAGCCTATCAGGCCAAGACGCATGATCCTGACCGTTGTTATAGAGACTGGGTTCATGAGCAGCAGTGGATAGTTCCTCCGGATAGCCTATCTCGAGAAATTCCTTGTAGTTTCAGATGAGTTAGAGATATCAATAAACAGCTCTGGTTCCCGAGTTTTTGGTTATACAGGCTATTCATCCAGGTAATCCGGGCGAATGGATAACCAGCATTTTCTCAACCTGCATATCCCTAATGGTATGCGGGATGCCCCCCGTGCCGTGGCCTGATCTGCGCAGCCCGGCAAAGGGCATCCAGTCCACCCTGTATGCCGTGTGCTCGTTCACCATAACTGCGGAAGCATCGATTTCATTATAAACCTGCATGGCTGTATCGATGTTGCTTGTAAAAACAGCTGCCTGGAACGAGTAGGGCAGTGAGTTGGCCCGTTGCACCGCATCATCGAGATCGGTATAGGAATACACGCAGACAACGGGTCCGAACACCTCGCTGGTACTCACTTTGGCATCCTCGGGAGGGTTGAGCAGCACCGTGCATTCGAAACAGGATTCGGACAGCGGCTTACCGCCGCAGAGCAGTTTCGCACCGTCTTCAACGGCTTCCTTGACCCAGTCGTAGACACGACTTGCTTCCTTGGGATCTATTAAGGGACCGACATCGGTGTTTTTCTTGGTGGGATCGCCAATAATGAGTTTTCTGGCTTCATTGGCAATTTTTTCAGCAAAATCATCGACTATACTCTCATGTACGTAGATACGTTGCACTGAGACACATACCTGGCCGGCATGATAGAACCCCGCTTTTATCAATTTGGGTAGCGCTGCATCAAGGTCGGCATCTTCAGCGACTATAACTGGAGCCACTCCGCCGTGTTCAAGCGCACATCTTGTTCCGGGGGCAATTTTCGAGCGTAACATCCAGCCAACTTTTTCACTGCCAATAAATGAGAGAAAGCCGACCCGCTCATCGGTAGCCAGTTTGGTAGCAAGTTCCGCGTCATCGATGACCATGGCCTGGCACCATTCTTCCGGCAGACCTGCTTCCCTGAGCAGGCTGACGAAAGTATAGCAGGATATAGGTGTCTTTTTAGCAGGTTTGACAATAACAGGGCATCCGGCAGCCACCGCAGGACCAACCTGATGAACGATGAGATTTAGCGGATGATTGAATGCGCTGACGGCGACCACCACCCCGCGGGGCTCAAGGTTGGTAAAGGCAGCTTTGTGAGCAGATGCCTGGTTTATGCCCATGGGGATGACCTCTCCACCTCTGGTACGCATGGTTTCAATACACAGATGTACGCCGTCGATTGCTCTGGCAACTTCCGTACGTGAATCGATAAGAGGTTTGCCGCCCTCTTCGGCAGCGGCAAGGGCAAGATTTTCGGCCCTCTCCGTCATCAGTGCTGCAGTTTTTGTTAGTATTTCGATACGTTCTGTGAGGGTGAGGCGATTCCGGCGATTCTGGTGGAGTTTATATGCCGTGCTCAGCGCCTGGTCTATGGTGTTTTTATCGGCGGCCTCGAAGGTGGCCAGTAGACGTTCGTCGAAGGGAGAGGTTACTTTAACCTTAGTATTCGTTGATTTTGTGCCTGGTACCATGAGTGTGTAGTGAGTGGTCATGTCGTGCTCCTTTTAGCCTGTCTATCTCACAGAAAAATGTACCAAATCCATGAGATAAGTATTTTCCCCAAGACCTGAAAAGACCGGGTGCTGGAAACCCTGAATGGTGGTCTGCGTGCCGGAATGTGGGCTTTTTCGAGCTTTGGGGGAGCCGGTAATCCAAAGGGTGACGATGATCTCAGGATCACTGAAGAACAGGCAGAGCATCTCCTACATGCTTCAGCCATGATTGTTCTACATTCGTCAGAGATACAAGTTTAGAGAAATCGGCTCTTTTCTCGTATTTCCCTGTTGAGGATCCTGTCGTTATCGGAGTAATCGATGGGAACCTCGATCAGGTGGACACCGGGGGTGGCAAAGCATTCTTCCAAAAGAGGCAGGAACGCTTCGCACGATTCAAGTCGATGGCCATGGGCACCGTAGCTTTGCGCATACATGACAAAATCAGGATTGTTAAACTCCAAGCCATAGTTGTCAAAGCCCATATTCATCTGCTTCCAGCGGATCATACCGTAGGCATTATCACAGAGCACCAGGATAACCAGGTTGAGTTTTAGTCGCACGGCCGTCTCCAGTTCCTGAGAATTCATCATGAATCCACCATCTCCGCAGATTGCCATGACATTTCTTCTTGGATAAACCATTTTAGCAGCCATAGCCGATGGTAAACCAGCACCCATGCTGGCCAAGGCGTTGTCGAGAAGAACCGTATTCGGCTTGTAGGCCTTGTAGTTCCTGGCAAACCAGATTTTATAAATACCGTTATCAAGGGCGATTATGCCATTCTCCGGCATAGCTTTGCGAACATCATTCACCAGGCGCTGGGGATAAATGGGGAAGCGTTCATCATCGGTGCCTTCCTTGATGTGTGCTTCAAGACTCGCCTTTACTTCCATGAAATATGTAAAGTTCCACGTTTTCTGCGGTGTTATCCGTTTGCAGAGCTGGTAGACGCTGTTGGCAATGTCGCCTATGACCCCATATTGCGGATAATACACCGGATCAACTGCAGCGGTAAGATAGTTCACGTGGATGACCTTAAATCCACTTTGGTGCATAAAGAATGGAGGTTTTTCAACAACATCGTGACCGACATTGATAATGAGATCGGTATGGTCAATCGTTTTATGAAGAAAATCATTGGCTGACAGGGATGCATTCCCCAAAAAGAGAGGGTGGCGTTCATCAATGACACCTTTGCCCATCTGGGTGCTAAAGAAAGGGATACCCGTTTTGTCGACAAACTCTCTGAGCATTTTACTGGACTGCTTGCGATTCGCGCCAGCGCCAATGAGTATCAATGGTCTGCGCGCTTTTTCTATCATCTCGACAGCTGCTATAACAGCTTTCTCTTCAGCTATTGGCCGACGAGTGAGGCTTTTGGTTATAACTTCCGAGTCTGTTTGTTCTACGGCAATATCTTCAGGGAGCTCCAGATGGGTTGCTCCAGGCCGCTCCTCCTCAGCGAGGCGAAAAGCTTCTCTCACCCGACTGGGAATGTTTTGGCCGCTGGTAATTTGCCGGGTGTATTTGGTTAGGGGATGCATCATGCTGACGATATCAACAATTTGAAATTGTCCCTGCTTGCTTGCCTTTATGGGTTTCTGACCGGTTATCATCAGCATGGGCATGGCACCGAGCTGGGCGTAAGCGGCAGCGGTTACCAGGTTTGTTGCTCCCGGCCCAAGTGTTGCCAAACAGACCCCCGTTTTGCCCGTTAGACGACCATATGTCGCCGCCATAAAGCCACCTGCCTGTTCATGCCGGGTTACTACCAGTTTGATTCGGGAATTTTTCAACGAGTTGAGCAGATCCAGATTCTCCTCACCGGGAATTCCAAAAACATACTCAACACCCTCCGCTTCCAATGCTTTTACAAAAAGGTCAGCCGCCTGCATCTGGTATCCTCAATTTACTTTTTTCGTATTGTTTTATGATTCTAAAGAGGTTTCTCCGATGTCTAATCTCAAATTTGTACACACAGCTCACCACGATCAACAAGACCAAATGCCGTTTGCATGCAATGATGTAATTAACCTGATGGTGAAAGTGTTCTTGATCTCATAATTTTATAATAAACACAGTATGGCACTCTGTCTGCTCCCCCTCCATGGTTTGTTGGGAGAAAAACAGAGGATCAAGAACACATTTCTTGAGGAGAAGAAGTGGAAATCATCTCTCCAGGAGGTTTGATAAAGAGGGGCTTGTGACTACTTTTTGACGAACTGCATGCTGCAGTTGTCTTTCCAGAATATCTTAAAATCTTTCTTGTATTTTGGCAGTTTGGTCATGCTTCGCCAGGCTGAGCGTTTATTAAATTTCTTTATTTGCTGGGCGGGCCCGAAAAAGGAAATAGCATTCTCTACGGTTAGGACAAATGGCGGATTATCATGGACAAGGTTTATCCAGCTGGCAATGACGGATCCGCTCCGATGATTGCCTTCTATAAAGAGCTGCGGCATGCCCAGGATAGAGATATAGATGTTCGCGGCAATTTTGTTTGGGGAGGTCTCCTTTTTAGTTTGAATCCGGTGGTACTCTTTAATCGGCCGGACCTGCTTGGCATATTTCTCAGTTGTGGCATCGATGGCCTTGCGGTACTCATGACGTAACTTTTTGTTGAGTCCATAGTGTACCCGATGATTTATCTCCAACATATGTGGTCCGCCTTTATCGGAGAACAAGCCGTAATCTTTATTTTTAATAAAAAAATCAAGATAATCCCAGGCCGTAAGCATGTTATCCATCAAAGTTTTATCAAAAGGAGTGTCCCTTCTGCCGATCCTGAGATGCTCCAGTTCATCGTCGATGGTTTTCCAGTTCTTTAAAACCTCCGAATACGCTTCCTCAATTTTTTTCAAGTCAGGCCTATACACAATATATGACAAGTTTTCGTAGTTCTTTAGTTTTTAAGTAGCCAAAAGTTCTTTGAAAGTGAGCGGTGAGTGGAAATAAAAAGAAGTCATGCATTCATCGAGGTTTTAGCTAGGTAAACCGGCCGGCCAGGATACAAGAGGGTCGGGTAGATATTTTCGTTCATAAGATTTATCAGCCCAGATTTAAAGCGTTGTCCAGTTAGCCGATTTTGTGGAATATTGGAATTCCTTTTTCTCAAAAAGCCTTAGGCAGGCATCTACAACTTTTGGATCATAGAGAGTTGCCCGGTGTTTGGTGATTTCGGTGAGTGCCGCTTCCCGGCCGAGACTAGGTCGGTAAGGCCGATGGGTTTCCATGGTTTCAATGACATCGGCCACGCAGAGAATCCTGGCCTCAAGCGAAATTTCTTCTCCCTTAAGTCCTTGGGGGTAGCCGGAGCCATCCAATTTTTCATGGTGTTGCAGAACGATGGTATCCACCGGCCAGGGAAAATCTATCTGGTGGAGAATATCATAGGCAACCTTCGGGTGGCGTTTGATAAGTTGCAGTTCAGCTTCATTGAGGCCGCCTGGTTTACTCAGAATTTCACCAGGTACGGAAATTTTGCCCATATCATGAATCAGGCCAGCCATCTGCAATCCCTTTTTCTGATGTTCGGAAAGACCCATTTCTTCAGCGATTGCCAGGGAAAGATCTGTGGTTCGCTTTTGATGACCGGCTGTATAGGGGTCCCGTTCTTCGAGGGTGAGGGACATGGCATTAACGATTTCATCAAGACTTTTTTGGAGTTGAAGATGGCTGCGGCTTAGATTACTCTGGGCCAGCTTTCGTTCCTCGATCTCTTCTTTAAGCTGCTTGTTCAATATGGTCAGCTCGGCGGTACGCTCTGCGACGATGGTCTCGAGAAGATCATGATGTTTCTTCAACTTGTCTTCAGCTTCCATTTCCTTGGAAACGGTGGTGAGAAACCCAAGTGAGAGACAGATATTATCCTGTTCATAAACTTCTATGGTTGCCTGATCTTTAAGCCAGATAGTTTCATACGGACGCAAGGATGTTTTATAAACGGCTTCCAGGGTGCCAGCCTGAACGCCTTCCTGCCGTAGCTCCTCCCAGGTTGTGTTGATCTCGTCACGGGTTTTAATTTCCCGCTGTATCCCGAAATTTTTATCAATATCCCGGTATATTCTTCTGTCACGTATACTCTTGCGAAATATTTCTCCAATTTCATGCGGGGAACAGTCAAACAGGGCAAGAAATTTGTTGCCTATATATTCATACCAGATTTCCTTTTCGTTTCCCTTCCACGCCGCAATGTAGAGCATCGGTGCACTCCCGGTCGCTTCAAATGCCCTATAGGAATTAATGCATTCCTGTAACCGGTTACGCAGGGTCGCAGAATAGCTGGTATCGGTGAGGATGTAACCGTGGTAGGGTTGCTGGATCTGCGGTTCGATATTGGTGATGGTGTTGATCATTATATTCTTTCTTGTCGTTCAATACACAAATGGAATGGTTGAGTGATCTTCATACTTTGTCTGTTTATGACCTATCTTAATAATGTATGAAAAGACCAAATAATTTGAGAAAAAGGCATTATTAACATTTTAACGCTTTTTCCTGGAGTATCCCCCTGGATACCAAGAGTACCGCAAGCTCCTTATAGCGCCGGCCATGGACTAGTCATGCTTGTGCAAAGTTCAGACTAGTACTTGTTACTGTGGAAACTACTCAAATCCGCAGGTAAACACAAGCATGAAGAGGGTGTTGAAGATGGGAAAAGAGTTGATTGTATGACCAGCTTATCCCGTTTGGATATAAGGTGATCACAAGAAAGGGAGCCAGGGGTGTGGCAAAAACCAAACCCGGTTGTTTACGAAAACCAGCCGGGTTTGGATGAGAAGAAATAAAAGTTGTAGCAGCTACATATTTCGTCGATATTGCCCGCCAACTTCATACAGCGCATTGGTGATCTGACCCAGGCTGCAGCTCTTGACGGTCTCCATCAGCTCAGCAAAGAGATTTTCATTGTTGAGTGCCACCTGTTTCAGGTTGTCCAGGGCAGCTGGTGCTTCTCCTTGGTGTTTTTCCTGGAATGTAGCCAGTCTTTTCAGTTGATCCTGTTTGATCTCGTCGGTGGCCCTGGAAAGTTCAAGGGAGGCGTTGGCTTCATCGAAATTGGCATCGGGGTTGCGGAAGGTGTTGACGCCGATGATCGGTAATTCACCAGTATGTTTTAGATTTTCATAATAGAGCGATTCTTCCTGGATCTTTGAGCGTTGATAACCCGTCTCCATTGCTCCCAGTACACCGCCTCGTTCGGTGATCCGGTCAAATTCAACGAGAACGGCTTCTTCCACTAGATCGGTGAGTTCTTCAACGATGAAACTGCCTTGGTTCATATTTTCATTTTTGGTCAATCCCCATTCCCGGTTAATTATAAGTTGGATGGCCAGAGCCCGCCGAACCGACTCGGTGCTGGGAGTGGTGATAGCTTCATCGTAGGCGTTGGTATGGAGGCTGTTGCAGTTGTCGTAAATGGCACAGAGCGCCTGCAGGGTAGTGCGGATATCATTAAACTGAATATCCTGGCTGTGCAATGACCTGCCGGAGGTCTGAATATGATATTTCAATTTACAGGATTTTTCCGAGGCGCCATATTTCTCCCGCATGGCCACGGCCCAAATGCGTCTGGCTACCCGGCCGATGACGGTATATTCAGGGTCCATACCGTTGGAGAAAAAGAACGACAACCTCGGAGCTATCTGATCAATCTCCATGCCTCGGGCCAGGTAGTATTCAACATAGGTAAAACCGTTTGAAAGGGTGAGGGCCAACTGAGTTATGGGATTGGCGCCTGCCTCGGCAATATGATAGCCGGAGACGGAGACGGAATAGAAGTTTTCTACCCTGTTGGCGATGAAGTATTCCTGAATATCACCCATCATTTTCAGAGCAAACTCAATGGAGAAAATGCAGGTATTCTGGCCCTGGTCCTCCTTGAGAATATCGGCCTGGATGGTACCACGGACATTGGCCAGCACCATCGCTTTTATTTCCTCGTATTCGCTTTCATTAGGCGAACGGCCCTTGTCTACGGTAAACCTATCGACCTGTTGGTCTATGGCGGTATTCATGAACATGGCTAGCATGATCGGTGCCGGGCCATTGATCGTCATTGATACCGAAGTGGTCGGCGAACAGAGTTCGAAGCCGTCGTAGAGCTGTTTGACATCATCGAGGGTGCAGATCGATACTCCGGAGGTGCCTACCTTGCCGTAAATATCCGGCCGCACAGCAGGATCCCAGCCGTAGAGAGTGACGGAGTCAAAGGCTGTTGAGAGGCGCTTGGCTTCGTAATTCTCGGAGAGAAGTTTAAAGCGGGCATTGGTTTCCTTGGGTCCGCCTTCCCCGGCAAACATCCGGGTGGGATCCTCTTCGACCCGTTTGAGCGGAAAGACGCCGCCGGTGAAAGGGAAATAACCGGGAAGATTCTCACGGCGCTGCCAGCGATATATTTCACCGGGGTCCTTAAACTTCGGCAGGCAGATTTTCGGCATTTTCGAGTGCGATAGAGTTTCGGTATAGAGCGGCACGCGAATCTCTCTACCCCGAACGGTATAGACATATTCGTCGCCGGAGTAGGATTCCACTACTTTTTGCCAGTTGGCGACCAGTTGTTCGGCCTCCTTGTCAATTGCTACGGCTGCCTCGTCGATTTCGGCCTTGAGCAGGTCCAGACCTTTTTTGGAGCCCTCTTTGGCCGTGAGCATAGCAATGGACTCATCAAGATGCCATTTTCGGCGAACGGCGTCCGCTTGATTTTCGGTGGTCCTATGATAGTTCCGGATTGTATCTGCTATTTCGGCTAGATAACGGATTCGCTGAGCCGGAATAACAATTGCCTTTGAAGAGGATACCTTACCTTTGGGTTTGGCAAGAGTTGGTTCATGCTTGAACGATGTTTTAGCATTGAGTTCCTCGATGATGGCATGGTAGAGCGCTGTTACGCCATCATCGTTGAATTTGGAGGCGATGGTACCGAATACTGGAAAATCTTCCGGAGCTTTGTTCCACTCTTTGTGATTACGTTGCACCTGTTTACGGACATCTCTGAGGGCGTCATCACTGCCTTTCTTTTCAAATTTGTTGATAACGATGAGGTCAGCGTAATCGAGCATATCGATCTTTTCAAGCTGGGACGGTGCCCCGAATTCAGAGGTCATGACGTAGATTGAGATATCGGCAAGATCGGTGATCCGCGAGTCGCCTTGACCGATACCTGCCGTTTCGGCAATTATCAAATCAAAGCCAGCAGCTTTGGCCACCTCGATACTTTCCGGCAGAGCCTCGGATACTTCGAAGGCCGAATCACGGGTTGCCAGGCTGCGCATGTAGACCCGATCGGTGGTGGTGATCGAGTTCATGCGGATTCTGTCACCCAGCAAGGCCCCGCCGGTCTTGCGACGGGATGGATCGCAGCAGATAACTGCAATCTTGGTATCCTTGGTGTCGTAGAGAAATCGTACGATCAGCTCATCGGTAAGAGATGATTTACCGGCACCACCGGTACCGGTAATACCGATGACGGGGGGATTTTTTTGTTTGGCCAGGGGACTGATGGCGGCCATGATTTTATCAAGCTGCGGCTTGTCGTTAGCCTTTGCCTCCTGAACAGCGGTCATCAGCCCGCTGATCGTGTTGACGTCTGTGGGTTCAAGTTTTCCCGGCTGGATATTATGATAGGGCAAGGTTGGAAAATCCAGAATGGAGAGCATATGGTTGATCATCCCCTGAAGCCCCATCGATGCGCCATCCTCAGGTGAGTAGATTTTGGCAACACCATAGTCCATTAATTCTTTTATTTCTTCGGCGATGATGACCCCTCCGCCTCCGCCGAACACTTTGATGTGTTCCGCGTTTTTCTCCTTGAGCAGGTCGATCATGTACTTGAAGGCTTCGACGTGACCACCCTGATAGGAGGACATGGCAATACCCTGGGCATCCTCTTCAATGGCCGTGTTGACCAGCTCTTCAACGGAGCGATTATGGGCTAGATGAATTACCTCCACCCCGGAATCTTGAAGAATTCGGCGGATGATATTGGTCGAGGCATCATGACCGTCAAAGAGTGAGGTGGCGGTGATGACGCGGATGTTATTTACTGGTGAATATACTTCGACTGGGGCGTTCATGTTGACTCCTTCGTCCTGATTGATGAGGGAGAATGCGCGGTAAATGATGAATTACCAGGACAACTCCTCAAATCCATCCGTTAATTTCCAAGAATCCGGGTAACCGAAGAATGAAAACCCCATATTTTCGTTTTCTTTAGTGATATTCTCGGGGGTATTTAATTCTCCGGTAGAAATCCCATGATAAACTCGGTTTGCTTTTCTATGTACTGCTCAATGTTAAAATGTTTGGCAAAATACCATCTTCTGAAGGCCCAGGTATGGCCAATTATGGAAATATTGTGGCCAATGAGATTGATGGTGCCGTCATCCAGGGTTAGCTTGCCCTCCTTCTTGAGCTGCAGCATAGCATCGATAAAAAGATTGGTGATCCGCAATTCTGCTTCGAGAACCTTCTTCTGCCACTTCTCCGGCAGAAAATGGGTTACCTGATACATCAACAGAACATGGTCACTCATCCGATTGCAGACAAGAAAATAGGCCCTGACGATTTCCGTCAGTGCTTCCCGGCCGCCCATGGTATTTTTCGCCAAGGCCTTTTTGAGGGCCTGTTCAACCTCAGTATGGATGGCTATGCAGACCAGATAGAGCACATCATCCTTGGTGGATACGTACTCATAGAGCGAACCGATGGATAAGCCCGTCTCTTTTGCCAGAATGCGTGTAGTTGTTTTGTGGTAGCCATGCTTGATAAACAGTTTTACCGCAACATCGACGATCTGTCGTCTTCTCTCTTCGACCAGTTTCTGGTTTTTTATCTGGGTGGCTACTTCTTTCGTGTCTTTTGTTGCTATCCTCATGCGCTGCTGCTCCAGGTAAATTTTCTTTAGGTTGCTTCTTCTCTAATCCTCAAAGTATACATTTTTGCAGGAGAAAACTAGAAAAATCTGAGCGTACGCTCGGCAACCTACAGGCCTAATCCGGAAACAACTGTCTAGTTTTAGGATGGGAACTATCTAAAAGAACCCTATCCCAGGATCTTGATTTCACCTCCGACTTATAACTTTTCCACTAGTGCTGGAACAAACTGCTGCAGATCGGCCACAACCAGAACATCGGCGACCTCGCCAATGGGGGCATCCTTGTCGGTGTTAATGGCCACGACGAATTCCGACTTTTTCATCCCGGCAAGATGCTGAATCGCCCCGGATATCCCGCAGGCAACGTACAACTTGGGCGAGACCGTCTGGCCGGTTGTTCCTACCTGGCGATTATGTTCCACCCATTCGGCATCTACAACCGGACGGCTGGCTCCGTATTCACCACCGAGTTTATCTGCTAGCTTGGAGACTATTTCGACATTTTCCGGTTTGCCGATACCACGCCCGGCGCTAACAATTACTTCAGCTTTGGAGAGATCGACACCGCCTTTTTCAGCTTCTTCATATCCCGAAAAGGTGATATCCGTCTTGTAATCGCCATCTATTTGGACAACCTCCGGAGTGGAGCCACTTTCCTCAAGGGCTGGAAAAGCGCCGGCTTGCAGGGTAAGGACATAACGACTACCTGTGGGTTTTACCGTGCGTCGCATTTTTGCATTGCAAACCGGCACCACCGGTAGAGAATCTTTGAAGTCAACCACTTCAGAAATCTGTGGCACTTTCAGCGCACAGGCAAGCCGTGGCGCCAGATCCCAACCATAGGAAGAATGGCTGAAAGCTACAATGTCTGGTTGCTCTTTGGCCACTACTTCGGTGAGCAGCCCTTTGTGTATTGCCGGATTGAATTCACCATAGATCGCTGCATCAGCAAGGTAGAGGGTGCCGCCGAAATCGGGTAGACTATCTGCTGAGCCAGCTAAAAACATAACGGTTTCAGCATTTATTTTGGAAGAAAAACCAAGAAGTTCCCGGTATCCTTCAAGCAAATTACCGTCTCTGTATTCTGCAACCAATAAGATTTTCATCGTCTCTCTCCCATCAACCCATGACGGTTGTTTTCTCTTTGATTATCTGGATCAACCGGTCGGCTAGCTCTGCAGGGTCACCCTCGAGGACGAGACCACCGCCTTTCTTTTCAGGAAAGAACATCTCTGTCGTTTCCTGAGCGGCTGTTACCTCCAGAAAATCATCGGCTTGCAGACTGAGAAGTTCTTTTTTCTTGGCTTTCATGATATTGGGTAAAGTAGGGTAGCGGGGCGTGTTGAGGCCGAGTTGGCAGGTGAACAATGCCGGCGTACCGGTGGAAATAAGGGCTTTAACCCCACCCTCGAGCTCCCGTTTGACGGTAACATTGGCGTCGTCGTATTGGAAGTCAACGATGGTTGATACGCTGGGAATACATAGCATTTCGGCGACATAAATGCCAACCTGGGCACTTGCCCGGTCCTGGGACTGCATGCCGCAGAAAATCAGATCGAATTCTTTATCACCAGCAAATTTGGCAATCATCGATGCGATTTCCCACGGGTCACGTTGTGCTGCCTTGTCATCGACGATGTGTACACCCCGGTCACAGCCCATGGCTAAGGCTTTCTTCATGGTTTCCTTGACCCGGTCCGGGCCGATGCAGAGCACCGTCAGATCACTATCGCCGACCTGCTCCTTGACCTGTACAGCCTGTTCAACGCTGTATTCATCATACTCATTCATGCGCCAAGCCAAATCGCTGGTGTTGTACCAGGTACCGTCGATGGTAAATTTTGATTCCATATCAGGAACCTGCTTAATGCAAACAAGTATCTTCATAGTGTCCTCCTGTCAGCACTGGGTAGCGTGCTAGTTGAGAAACCGGAGCAATAGTTGCTGAAAATGATTTTCTGCTTTTTCCTCTTTGCAGCAATCAGGTTATCTGGTCAATGCCGAACCGATAACAATGCGCTGCACTTCGCTGGTGCCCTCATAGATCTCGGTGATTTTGGCATCTCGCATCATCCTTTCCACCGGATATTCCCGAGTATAGCCGTAGCCACCGAGTATCTGCACAGCCTGGGTGGTAACCCGCATGGCAGTTTCGCTGGCCATGAGCTTGGCCATGGCCGAATCCTGGGAGTAGGAGAGTCCGGCGCTGGCCCGGTAGGCGGCATTGTAAACCAGAAACCTGGCGGCTTGGATCTGAGTGGCCATATCGGCAAGCTGAAACTGAATGCCCTGAAACTTGGAAATATAGGTGTTGAACTGTTTTCGTTCTTTGGCAAATCTGACCGCTTCTTCCAAAGCACCCTGGGCAATACCCAGAGCCTGGGCAGCAATGCCTATGCGACCGCCGTCCAGGGTTTTCATGGCTATCTTGAATCCCTGACCATCTTCACCGAGGAAGTTTTCATGGGGAACCTGGCAGTTTTCAAAGACAAGTTCCATGGTTGGCGAACTGCGGATGCCCATCTTTTCCTCTTTTTTACCAAAGGAAAAACCGGGTGTGCCTTTCTCCACGATGAAGGCGCTCATGCCGTGATGTTTTTCCGCCTCCTTATCGGTTCTGGCAAGCACCACATACACCTCCGCTTCACCTCCGTTGGTGATGAAAATCTTGGTACCGTTGAGAATCCAGTGATCGCCTTCGCGTCTGGCAGTTGTTTTTGTTCCACCGGCATCGGAACCGGCGGCGGGCTCAGTGAGACCGAAGGCTCCCATCATTTCTCCCATGGCCAGAGGAACAAGAAACTTCTGTTTTTGTTCTTCGGTGCCAAAGAGATAGATGGGGTTGGAGCCCAGAGAAAGATGAGCCGAGAGGGTAACCCCGGTAGAAGCGCAAACCCGGGAAAGCTCTTCCACGGCAATCGCATAGCTAATATAATCGGCACCGGCACCGCCGTAATCTTCCGGAAATACGATACCGGTAAGTCCGAGCTCGGCTAGTCTGGTAAACATCAGTTCCCGATCAAAACGCTCTTCTTCATCGCGTTCCCTGGCAGAAGGAGCAACCTCGGTTTCGGCAAAATCGCGCACCATCTCTCGGATGAGATTTTGTTCTTCTGTTAGTTCAAATTTCATCTATCTATCTCCGTCTGGCTTTCCTGATGAACTGTTCGGTATAAATCCCTTCTCACCGCCAGTAAATGTCTAGTGAAATAATTTCTAGCTATAATGAAAACTTGAGGTGTTCTCCTGCAGGATGATCAGAAGTGTCGAACACTTTTTTGATGCAGTCAGGAGTGTCTGTGAAGA
>JASJDT010000143.1 GCA_030065655.1 Desulfocapsaceae bacterium
GGTTGTTGTGTTAACAGCTGCTCTATATCAAGGTCCCGCGATAATATGAGGTGTATGTTCAAAAGCGTCTGCATTGCTTATTGATTTTGCGGCAAATCTTTGAATTCACCTCAGACCTTGCTTAAATCTTTCCCTGCACAATCGCTAAAAGCAATGTTACAATTTTTCACGTATTTTACCAAAAAAAGACGCCAGGCGCTATGCAAACTGTGCATAATAAGCGCGAAAAGCGTCATTGATTTCCTCATTTAACAAGTTTGCATGCTTACCAAAATTGGTTGGTTCTAACAAGTTTTTTCTTGTACCAAGTATTTAAAAAAATGATATCACTTTAAAATAATTATATTTATTTATGGTTGTTTTTCTTGTCAGCAAGAAAACTCTTGTTAAACCTTGGTAGTGTAATATCAAGAGATGTCTATTTCTTATACCAATTTTGTGCAACTACAGGCACAATTACCGTCTTGGTAAAAAGTCCTTTCTATTTGCTGACGCCGGGGTACAAATGGCTAAGATATTCTGCTCTGATCATATACATATGTTTATACTGAGACTTGGATCATACCAGAACACAATGATGGACAAAGTCGGACAAATGCATGACTATCGCGAAAATGAATAAACGAACCAGTTTTTCCCAGGTCAACCCCAGCCTTCTTCTTGCCGTTGGTGCGGTCACTATAAGTTTTTCCGGTGTGTGGGTCACCCTTGCCCAGGTGAGCTCAACCACCTCGGCCTTTTATCGGGTTTTCTTTGGCTCGATGTTTCTTTTTATCATTGTTCTACGAACCAGAGAGTCCTTTACCGAATCAAGAGCCCAAATTCCACTGGCAACATTCTGCGGTTTGCTATTTGCCCTCGATTTGTTTTGCTGGCACCACTCCATCAATCTCGTCGGTCCCGGGCTGGCCACCCTACTAGGAAATTTCCAGGTCTTTATCCTTGCCGGCATAGGTGTCTTTATCCTCAAGGAGCGCTATAGCAAACAGCTTATTGTTGCCCTTCCCCTTGCCATAATCGGTCTCTTCTTCATTGTTGGGTTGGAATGGCCACGCATGGGCGCACCGTACCGGCTTGGAGTCTATTACGGGCTGGCCACGGCACTTTTTTACTCCAGCTATATTCTCAGTCTGAAGAAACTCTATTCCACTCACTGTGGAATCATTATGGTAATGCTGATGGTCTCCCTCGCTACGGCCTTCTTTCTGGGAGCATGGATCCTGATCACCGGTGATTCGTTTCGCATTCCAGGCATCACCTCTCTACTGAGTCTGGCAAGTCTTGGCCTACTCAGCCAATGCTTTGGCTGGCTGCTAATTGCCGTCTCTCTTCCCAAAACCAACACCACATCCGCCGGTCTGATCCTTTTGCTCCAACCATCCCTTTCCTTTATCTGGGATGTGCTTTTTTTCAACCGGCCTACCGGACTGCTCAATTGGCTGGGGGTAATGCTCACCCTTGTGGCTATTTACTTAGGGTTAAGCGCCAGGAAGGATCAGGGATGAGGAACTATTCCGTACTGGCTTTTCTCCCTGTAATTGATTATTTTGTGTCCTGGAGCAAACGGTATAGGCATCTGCCAGAGCCGAGGATTGCTGCTATCCGACTTGGCAGGCTGGCTGTATTAGAAAAATTGAAATAAGCGAGACAATCATGAAAGTCGCACAGTTTACAGATATTCCCGGACAGGTGTTCAACAGTGAAATTGTTAAAAATGTCACCGGTCGAGTGGCCATTGGTAAAGATGACGGAGCCCCTAATTTCTGCATGCGGGTGTTCACCATCGGCGCTGATGGATTTACACCCAGGCATTCACACGAATGGGAGCATGAAATTTTTGTACATGCCGGGGAAGGTCAGGTCTACCGCAGTGGGGAGTGGGTAGATGTCCAGGCAGGTTCAACAATATTCGTGCCGGGCAATGAGGAACATCAACTGCGTAACCGGGGAAAAGAGGATTTTACTTTTGTCTGTCTTATTCCCAAAGGAGTCGCAGAGCTTTAAAAAACTATTTCGGTTTAGAATATATCACCTTATCTGAGCTGATTTGAGCGATAGCTGATATGACTCAAGCACCTCAGGCATTTTCCAGCAGTTGATATTATTGATAATTTTATCCGATTTATTGGGGATCGGTTGTTTCTTAAAAGCCATTGAATCAGTTATCATGGCCCGGTAGGCTGATTATTGTGCTTAAGCGCATTTGCCAAATCAAAATTTTCATGAGATTGACAAGGAATATAATATGCTGAAACGGTTTTCTATCTCCCTGGAGAGCAACCTGCTCAAGTCCTTTGATCAGTACATCAAGGCACAAAGTTACAATAACCGTTCCGAGGCAATTCGAGATCTTATCCGCAAGGCACTGGTAAAACAGGCCTGGCTCAGCGATTCCAATGTCATGGGAGTCATAACCCTGGTCTATGACCATCACCAACATCAACTCCAGGATAAGGTGACCGAGTTACAGCACGATCATCATCATCAGATTGTTTCCACTACCCACGTCCATATGGATCACCATAACTGCTTGGAGGTTATCATTGTACGGGGCAAGGCCCAGGAAGTGCAAGAACTGGCAGACAGGCTGATAGCTCTGCGAGGCGTACGTGACGGCAACTTGGCCATGAGCAGCACGGGAAAAGATCTGCACTGATCCCACTTCCTGCAACTCAGTGGCAGTGCTTCACCAATGGTGCCTACTTCCCCAACAAATCGTTCTTTAAACCAGAACCCACCGGTTTTTCTCCCAGCCAGATAGAGAGAAGAGCGTCATTGAAATCCTTGCCGGAAATTACACCTTTAACTTCATCTTTTATAGTTACTCTGGTCCCCTCTTTTGGCAAATAATCGAACAATATGATATCGCCACTCTTCATCTCTTCAGTGAACATGGCGTTAAATGTTTCTATCTGCGACTGGAGTTTTGTTAAGCGCTCCTCGTCGAGATTGGCTGCAAAACCGTCGTTCCAGCCATCAACAATTTTGTCCTGTCCGACACCATCGTAGAGAAAATGCATGACGATACGTTTATTCCCTTCATCTTTAATGATCGAGGAACTCTCCTTTTCTGGTTTTTCCAAATAGAGCTGAGCAATATAGATGTCAAAGAAAAATTTTGAGCGAATTCCGGCTCCGTTAAGCACCAGAGAAGTTGTGTCATCAACCTCAATTTCCTCGGCAATATTGACTCCGGCAATCTCCACCGCTTGAACAGGACAAACCAAAACCAGACAGACGAAAATCATTACGAGCGCACGCATCACTTTACCTCCTCGGGTAATTATGGTAACCATCATACGCAACCGGAAATGAAGCAACGAACCGGTGCACATCTCGAAGAACGGATTTCCACTTACGAAGATTACCTTAACGTAAAGAGAAAGACAAAACTATCTTTTTTTGCAATTATGGCAGATACACTGGAGAGAATAATGGCAGCTTCAGGCAAGGTATTTGGACTTGCCTGCGATACTACTGTACTGGTTAACGAGGCATGTCGGCGACATGACCTCGGACCGACTGCTGCGGCAGCCCTGGGGCGGGCTTTGAGCGGGGCTGTCCTACTTGCCGGCCTGCTCAAGGATAACCAAAGCATTCAACTTATTTTTGAAGGAAACGGGCCACTTGGCAAGGTCATTGCCGAAGCAACACAGGCAGGCGATTGTCGTGGTTACGTTGTTGAACCAAGAGCTGAGGTACCCCTCAAGAACGGTATGATAGACGTTGCCGGAGGGATAGGCAGGGCAGGCTTTCTAAGGGTCACAAAGGATATCGGGCTCAAAGAGAAATATACCGGTTTCGTCCAACTCTATACCAGTGAAGTCGGTGAGGATATTGCCTACTATCTGACCGAATCGGAACAGACCCCTTCCACCATCAGTCTGGGCGTTCATCTTCAACCCGATGGCAGTATTGCTGCTGCAGGTGGATTCCTTATCCAATCGCTGCCACCCGCAGATGAAAAGATTCTACAGGAACTGACCGAACAGACTCGCACCCATGCCTCGATAACAGGAATGCTCGCAGCCGGCAAAAATCCGGCAGAAATCCTTGCCGATCTTTTCACCAACGTACCTTTTAAGCATACGGGAAGCTCCAGTCTCCGCTTCCATTGTAGCTGTTCAGAGGAAAAAATGGAGAAGGTCATCAAGACCTTAAGCCTTGATGACATCCGTTACCTTCTCGAGCTCGATGATGGTGCTATGGTAAAATGCGATTACTGCAGTAACAACTACACTTTTTCCAAGAGTTACCTTCAACTGATTGCTGCACATAAGAGTCACTGAGACACAGTGTTTGAAACCATGCTTCAGGTGAGCTGTCCGGCTTACTCCCTGGCGGAAAAAGAAAGCGAAATGGTACCATCATCCTGGGCAATCATACTGTAGCTGCCGTTATTATGAAGTGCAATTCCTTCTTTGGCAAAGGATGTTGCCAAAATGCCATGCTGCAAACTTGCTTCTTCAGGCTTGATTTCGACATTGTGATAAAAGAATATTTCCGTACCGACCTCGCCAAATTGCAGCAAGAAATGGTTATGGGTTATAAAAACCAGATCCTCATAAACATAGCTTACTTCAACACCTAGGCTGTCAAGAGTTTTCTTCACCACGCCCAACGGCCGAAAAGGAAGATCCGGTTTTAGCTGTTCACCAGTTGCCATGAGTTATCCTTTGCCACCCTCGCCTGACTCGGCTTCCTTGGCACTGGTAGTTTTGATTGTCTGGATTGCCGACCAATCAAAATAGCTGTTCACTATTTTGCCCTCAGCCTCCTCGGTAATGCGAACAAATTCATCCCCGAGGAAAAGTACCGCTTTCTCGAAGAGTTGACTGCCATTAACCTGCAGACCAACCCCCTTGCGAAGACGACGCGATAATGTGCCATGCACCGGCATGGAGGCATACTCAAATATCTTTTCCCAAGTTTCTTTCATAATTGCCGACCTTTTTCATTGAATTCATAATATCGTTTCTGTTCCTATATCACATTCTGCAATTTGCAAGCCAGCCAGAGTGGAATAGAAATATATAATATTTTCAGATTATTAAACCAGATCTATTGATTTCAACAACAATCGTTGTCACGGCAAAAGAGCAAAACCTACATTTGTGAAGATATATGGACAGTTTTGTCGTTCTGCCACAAATCACACGCAATCACAGTTGTCACCGCGGGAAAGTTCACCCTTTACCGGAATGCTATGGAAGCATACTTGGAAGTTTTTGTGAGAAAAGAGAAATAATTTCTTCTGGTAAAACCACATAACCCCTCAGAGGTACTTGCTTAATTTCCCACATGAAATACAGTGTGAGAATATTTGCTTAGCTTCTATGATCAAGTGTCGCTTTAATTTCCGTGACCCGGCTAGTATCAGTTGAAATTAACAATATTTGGAACAGATCGTATTCAATGACATCACAATCCTCTCATATAGACGAAATAGGTCTGGTTGAGTACCTGGCAGCAGGCGCCAAGCCATCGGAACGGTGGCGGATAGGCACTGAATATGAAAAATTCGGCTTTCGCCTGGACGATCTCTCGCCGCTACCTTATGAAGGCACGCCCGGTATTCGCAGTATCCTCGAGGCGCTAAGCAGCCTATTTGCCTGGGAACCGGTCAGGGAGGGTGGCCATATCATCGCCCTGCAGGGCAACGGGGGATCAATTACCTTGGAGCCAGGTGGGCAGGTCGAATTGTCGGGGGCTGCGTTGAGTGATTTGCACCAGACCTGCGAAGAGGTACATTCCCATCTCCACCAGGTAAAAACGGTGGCGGAACCAATGGGAGCAGGCTTTCTCGGCATGGGCTTCACTCCCCTTTGGTCACGTGAGGAAATGCATTGGATGCCAAAACAGCGATATCGGATCATGCGCGAGTATATGCCAAAAGTAGGTAGTCTCGGACTCGACATGATGCTACGAACTGCCACGGTGCAGGTCAACCTTGATTACAGCAGCGAAGCTGACATGATCAAAAAATTCAGGGTCTCCTTAGCTCTTCAGCCGTTGGCTACCGCTCTTTTTGCCAACTCACCGTTCAGTGAAGGTAAGCCCAATGGCTACCTCAGCTACCGCTCCCGAATCTGGCAGGACACTGATCCGGCCAGGTGCGGAATGCTGCCCTTTGTTTTTACCGAAGAGATGAGCTATGAACGCTATGTTCAGTTTGTCCTCGACGTGCCCATGTACTTCGTTTACCGCGACGGCCACTACATCAATGCCACCGGTCAGTCCTTCCGTGATTTCCTGGCCGGCAAACTGCCGGCATTACCTGGCGAACTCCCGACCATCTCCGACTGGGAAGATCACTTAACCACCATATTCCCTGAGGTTCGTATGAAACAGTTTCTGGAGATGCGTGGTGCTGATGCAGGCATATGGAGTGGTCTCTGCGCCTTACCGGCATTCTGGGTCGGACTCCTCTACCATAGTGACAGCCTTGACGCCGCCTGGGATCTCGTTGCCGGGTGGAGTCCCGAAGAGCGTGATCAGATCCGTCGTGACGCACCGCGTCTTGGTCTGCAGACCATCACCCCGGCGGGCAAACTGCAGACACTTGCTCGAAAAGTATTGGCTATAGCCAAGCGGGGTCTGCAGCAGCGAGCCAGAATCAATAGCAATGGCGACGATGAAACCATTTACCTGGATAATCTCCAGGAGATCGTGGCGTCTGGCAAAACACCAGCAGAATTAAAACTCGATCGCTATTACCAGGCCTGGCAGGAGGATGTCAAACCTATTTTCTCCGAATATGCCTATTGATGGTTCTCTCCCTAACCCGGATTTCTCATAAACATTGTGTTGAATTTCAAAAAAATTAAGATTCCAACTTCTAGGCCTACGATTTTCTACCTCTTCGCATGAACACTGTGCATATCAAAGGCCAGCAGATCCCACAGGTTCAGTGCGGATACCTGAGATCGCCAGCCATCAGGCAATGGCCGGATTCAATTTCTTACAGGCAAAGCCTCTCTTGCTTTTACAGGGGGAATGAGGGAAGTCCCGCTGATGGTCCCCCTGTTCTGGCACTGAGGGGAAAACCAGTATGGCTGATCATATTTCGTTGAGTTAAGCCAGACCATCTCTTTGTGATTTTGGGGTGGCAGAAGAGTTGAACAGGTCGGGCATTCCTCGAGAAGCTCTGCGTACTGTTGCCTGGTAAGGACAAGTTCTTCTTCAATGATTCTTTTCCGACCACTGCGAATCTGCTCCAACAACACGGCAAATTTCTCGCTATCCAAAAATGACGGTGTGTGGCTCAACTCGCCCCGCTCATCATAGTATGGTATAGCTCCGGAACGATCAACGCTGAAATCGACATGGCCGTCATTGTTAATATCGATGTGGGTGATGCGCACATCATCGTAATCGGGACATTCGGCAATGCTGTAATTGGCCAGAGCATCACCGCTGCTCAGCGGACTGTGAGGATATCCCGGCAGATGCTTACCGTTGGCATCCCCCCCGCTGAAAACCCTGGCATTACTGGAGAGACTGAGAAGATTGATGGTGCGCGGCTCTCCCCGATAGGGACTGTCTGGATTACCGTAGGGCAAAAAGACGGGTACTCCCATTTCTCCTAACAACTCAATATACAAAAGCTTTTTGGCATCTTCACGCAGCTTGATAGGGTTCACCTTGGCTCTTTTCAACCAGGCTACGGAAGGAAATCCCGTGGAAGCAATTTCCAGCATGAGCTCGAGCAGCTCTTGCCGGTGCTTAAGAATATTTTCAGGATGCAAACGAGTTCCGGGACTGAGTAAGCTGCTCACCTGACCGTAGGTGTAGTTCGAGCCCGGTATGGAGCTGACGACGGCATCACAGCAACCACTTATGGTCAGCCGCTGATAGACATCGGCTAATCCTCTTCGAAGCGAAGTATTCAAAACATGGACATTAATATCGCTGCGTCCGGATAGCAACATAGCCTGCACGAGCTTTCCGTGGGTCATGGCGACTTCCGGCAAAACAGCCAGCTTCTGATCAAAATTATCAATCAGATAGACAACATAACCCTCTTCGGTGCTGCAGTTTCCAGCTATTTCCTGAGCGATGTTCTTACTGGACGGGACATTGGACTGAAAAGAGCCAGACTCTCTTTTCTCGATAGGTTCATGTCGGGCCTGAGCGCCGGCCGCTACAACAAGTTGCAGAACTACTGACAAACAAGAAATGAATATTTTTAAATCCAAAACATCTCCCTGTGAGTGATAAATCCCACCCCGCCTTCCATTATAAGCCTAATATTAAGATTTTGTTAAGAGAATAATTATTCTTTCCAGAAATTATCCTGCAGGCGGTAATCGAATACATATTTTGAGAACACGTTCTGTCGTGCCTTTCTTCATATCAATGTGGCACTCTTACTATAGAAATATTGCTGCTTGTAAAGTGGACCTTGACCATTTTAGGGGGCCAAACAAGCCGATGATGTCTATTGTAGAAATACATTTATAAACCACAACACTTAGGCCAGGAATAACTATGCTGAAAAAGGTTGACTACGGGGAACTTAGAGAACTCCTGCAATTTGCTTACCCCGAGCGCAGGTTATTGCTTCTGGGAACTATATTTCTCGCCCTGAGCTCACTGGTTCTTCTGATTTTTCCCCAGGCAGTAAGGATCACCATCGACCAGGCGGTTGAAGCGAAAAATATGATGCTGATCAACAAGTTAGGGATTATCATGCTCATCATTCTGGCTATCCAGTCCGTGGCTGCGGCGTTGCGTTATTATCTTTTCACCCTAGCCGGAGAGAGGACCGTCAAAAGAATTCGAGCTAAACTCTTCGACTGCTTGCTTGATCAGGAAATAGGTTTCTTCGACAGTCAGAAGACCGGTGATCTGATGAGTAGGATCAACTCCGATGCCACAGTCCTTCAGAATACCCTGAGCGTGAATATATCAATGATCCTGCGAAATCTCGCGGCTACCGTGGGTGGTTTGATCTTTCTCTTTATAACCTCCTGGCAGCTCACTCTGCTCCTGTTCATTATCCTTCCTCCGGCTGCCTTGATGGCGGCCCGATTCGGCGGTAAAGTTCGCAAAATCTCCCAGAACGTCCAGCAATCTCTTGGGGCGGCAAGCGCTATTGCCGACGAATCGCTAAGCAACATTCGCACTGTCCGTTCTTTCGCCGCCGAACCTGTGGAAACCGGAAGATTTGCAAGAGCTCTTGACAAGGCCCTGGCGGTTGCCAGAAGCAAAATCAAACTCGTGGCCAGTTTTACCGGCGCCATTTCACTGCTGGGTTCTCTGGCGGTGATTCTGATCCTCTGGCTAGGTGGTAGGATGGTCATCCAGGATGAACTTACCATCGGTACTCTTTCCGCCTTTATTCTTTATACCATGACGGTGGCAATTTCAGTGAGCACGCTGGGCAGCTTATGGACGGATTTTATGAATGCTACGGGTGCCAGCGCACGAATTTTTCAGATTCTTAAGCGAACTCCGGCAATCCTCAATGAAAAAGGAAGAATTCTGAATCAGGTCAAAGGTGAGATCTACTTGAAGGATGTAAGGTTTGCCTATCCCACCAGAAAAGAATACCCAGTATTTGGTAAACTTAACCTGAGGATAGCCGAAGGTGAAGCGGTCGCCCTGGTGGGAAAATCAGGCAGCGGTAAATCGACGATAGCTGCCCTTATTCAAAGGCTCTATGAACCTGGAGACGGCAGTATTTACATCGATGGTGTTGATATTGCCGAGCTCTCGGCAAGCTGGCTGCGCCGCCAGATAGGTACCGTCTCACAGGAACCGATTCTAATGTCCACCACAATCCGGGAAAATATCGCCTATGGAAAACCAGAGGCCAGCCTCCAGGAAATCAACGAGGCTGCAGAACTTGCTTATGCATCTGAATTTATCGAAGCTTTTCCGGACAAGTACGAGACGCTTGTCGGTGAGCGGGGAGTACAGCTCTCCGGTGGGCAGAAACAGAGGATAGCCATTGCCAGAGCAATGCTGAAAGACCCGCAAATCTTAATTCTCGACGAAGCGACTTCAGCACTTGATGCCGAAAGTGAAGAGCTGGTCCGCAAGGCTTTACATAATCTCATGCAAGGACGCACGGTTATCGTCATCGCTCATCGCCTGTCAACGGTGAAAGATACCGATAGAGTCGTTGTTCTCGATCATGGTGAAATCGTTGAAGAAGGATCACATAGCGAGTTACTACAGGATGGTGATAGTATGTATTTCAACTTGGTTGAAAATCAGCTCAGGTTAAACTGAATTGCAGTAAGACAATTCTCAGGTACTCATAAAAAGAAGGAAAAGACAGCGTTCACCAGCCCCTCCATATCAGAAAAGGGTTACTCTTAGTCTTTTCGCAGGTAAGCCTCCTGCAGGCGAGAAAAAGCAGCCGGGGTGTCGGCATCCATTGCCACAAATTTATCCGTAACCGACACATCACTGGCATAGTCTGCAAATTTCCGGAGAAAGCCGCGCATCCCTTCGGTCCCATCATAGTCAAGTAGTGCTTTTGCTAAATCTGCATCAATCAGGGGTGGATGGCCGCGCCGACCTGCAAAATATGGGTAGCAAATGCGAATTTCAGGATTACTGTCGAAGGTGTCAAGCAGTTGCAATAGGGTCGTGGGGGCTACCAGGGGAATATCTACGGGGAGAAGAAAAAAGGCGTTGCACGAAGAGTACATCCCCCTCACACCACACTGGATGGAGCTGAACATACCCTCAGCAAAATCTGAGTTGAGCAACCAGCGGGCATTGGTGTGCTCCACCACCGGTATCACATCCTCAGCCCGATGACCAAGCACCACGATTATATCTTCAACACCAGCATATCTAAAAAGTCCAATGGCATGTTCAAGCATCGTTTTATTGCCGATTTTAAGGAGTGGTTTAAATTCCTGCATTCTCGAGGACAGACCGGCTGCTAGAATAATGGCAGCTGTGTGCAATTTCAAAACACTCCCAGTGAATTCCGATGTGTTTTTTCTTGCAGTAGGCTTCACCATCTGTTCTAGGCCCTCTTCCGGGCACGATGCTGAATGATTTCAGCAACAATACTCACGGCAATTTCAAAAGGTGTTTCACCACCAATGGCTAGACCTATTGGACAATGCACCCGTTCCAGAGCATCGGCAGGAAATCCTTCTTTCAACAGGCTGCGATAAATCTGCTCTCGCTTTTTGCGGCTGCCAATCATACCGATATAACTTGCCTCAGTATGTAAAGCCTGACCAAGGCACTCTTTGTCATAGCTATGCCCGCGAGTAACAATAATTACATAGCTGTTGGCATCCGGCATCCGCTCAGCGAACACCTGCGAATAACCAGAAGATACCACTACCCTGTCCGCTTCCGGAAACCTGGTGGTGTTGGCAAATTCTTCGCGATCATCCATTACTATTGTTTTGAAAGAAGCATGATGTAGCAGCGGGACAATTTCTTTGGACACATGGCCAGCCCCTAGTACATACACCGTTTCTAAAGGAACAATCACCTCCAGGAGATATTGTTGATCATCATATTCAAAAAGAGTCGTTGTCTTTGATCTCTGCTTCTCTTCATCAATCTTGGTCTGTAGGCCTTCTGAGGGCTGCAGGGTCCCCAGCCAGGTGGTTCCAACATCCATTACGGCGTGATCTATTGCAACTCCGTCAGTATCCGGAGACTTAATTAGTCGACAAAGTCGCACTGACTGCTGCCCTCCGGCAACAACATCCGTCAGCAATTTGATCATCTGGACGGTAACTTGTTCCGCAGTCAAGTATTCAACAAGTATCTTGAACCGGCCGCCGCAAATCAGATCCATTGCCGCAGCACTTGTCGAGGTATTAAAATCATAGGTTTTTAACAACGATTCATTCTTGGCAAACACTGTCTGGGCTGTCTCAATCACATCGGCTTCTACAGGTCCACCGCCTATTGTACCAACGATTCGACCGTCTCGGCAGACCAGCATCTTTGAACCTGAAGTACGCGGTGTGGAGCCGCTGTGCTGAATAATTGTTGCCATCACAACGTCCTGGCCAGTACTGAGGAACTGGTACATCTCCTGCCAGATATCATCCATTCTATGGTCTCCCTGACTTTTTTTCTTGACTTGTTCTGCGGATAATAAGCGGAATCTCTAGTAAACAAGTGGTGCTAATACGATGCGCATCCTTTTATTATAATCTTTTTATGAAGGTCTTCCAGACAGCTAGGTTGGTTTCGAATAGAAGAGGATGTGCCTTAAGAACACATTCCTATCATCCAGAAATCTCTTAACGCCGGCCATAAAGACGATCGCCAATAACTCTCATTGTGGCGAGCTCCTCTTCGGTCATCGGGCCCTTTCCCAAAGCATCGAGGTTCTCTTGCAACATCGTAAGATTTTTAACTCCCATCATGCAACAGTCAATCTCCGGCCTGGCCAGAACAAAACGATAGCAATCTCCTGCTGTAGGCGGTTCCACTCCTTCTGCCATCTTTTTGCCAGATAATAATTTACCCCAGGCGGTGGCAGTAAAGGAAACCAAGCCAACTGATCGTTCTTCAATTTTCGGAAATATATCCACTTCGGCACCGCGATGGACGGCATTATAGCGTATATGAAAATAGTCAATGATGTTTTCCGGAGTCAGGGTTGCAACCAAATCTCGGTTGTGAGTAGTAATCCCGATAGCCCGTATCAATCCTTGCTCTTTAACCTTTTGGGCCCAATCAAGGATTCGCTGTGGTGGACGTTTGGGATAATAGCCGAGGAGCAATCCGTCCACATATTCGATACCGAGTTTTTTCAGGGCGGAATTTAAAAAGACATCCCCTAGGAATCGTGTGTGGGAGTAGCTTAGCAGACCAATGACGAGCTGCTCTCTTTTACCCGATGCAGTGACCCGTTTTACAAATCGTCGAAACGGAGCCGACCTGCCCTTAATGAATGTGCCCCAGTTGAAATAATTGCAGCCTCTGCTTAAAGCCTCTTCGTATACCGCCTCTTCGGCTCCAAAACTCGAGGAAATGCCAATTCTAGAGACGGACACGTCCGTGTTGCCAAGTCTTCTCTGCTCAATCATACTGCCCCCGTTCAGCTGAATTTTATTGTTATAGACTCTACAGCATATGGCGCCGGTGGGTCCAGCATAATAAGAACACACTGGAGATTCTGACCCATAAAAACAGAATCAAGTAAGACTCAAATTAACCACCACGACTAACAAAATCTCACTTTAGTACACCTAAGTTATTATCAGGTGAAAAGGCAGCTCACCTGGCTATTATCTTGTCTTATAAAACGTTGATGCTAATTGTTTGTTGTATTATGGCAATTCATTTAATAATGCCGCATCATGTTGCATGCTACGCTATAGATATAAGGAAATCACCATGACCAGAACACTCTCGCAGACTGACAGGCTGGAAGGCGCCCTTATCGGGATGTTTATCGCGGACGCCCTGGCAATGCCTGTTCATTGGTACTATGATACTCTGGCTCTCGTAAGAGACTACGGCAGGGTTACCGATTATCTCCAGCCGAAAAATCCTCATCCTGACTCAATTCTACATCGCTCCTCATATACACCACCAAACCGCTCTGCCGATATTCTTCATGATCAGGCAAAATATTGGGGAAAGAAGGA
This sequence comes from Desulfocapsaceae bacterium, assembly GCA_030065655.1. Taxonomy (GTDB): domain Bacteria; phylum Desulfobacterota; class Desulfobulbia; order Desulfobulbales; family Desulfocapsaceae; genus Desulfopila_A. Next base: position 13,596 of record JASJDT010000143.1, read on the forward strand.
CATCCATTATCACCAATTTCTCAAGGCCGGTGAAAACACCCTTAACCTCAAATTGGCTCGGGAGCTTATTCTGCATCTAGACAGTGGAGAAGAATATTCTACCGAGAAATGGCTGGAGAGGATGACCGTTTTTCTGACCACACCCGGAACGCACAACGATACCTATGTCGAAGAATATCTCAGAGAATTTTTCATCAACCGAAGCAAGGGGCTGCCATTAACTGAGTGTGGCAGAAAAAACGAAAAGCATATCGGCGGTTTCAGTCTCATGCTGCCTATACTCATAACCAGTGGTGACAGTCCCAACCATGATATTGAACCCGCCCTCAGACATCTGGCTCTCACCCACGGTGGAGATGGCATGCATCGCTGGGGTAGCTTTATTGGGCTTCTATTTTTCGCCCTTCTTAAAGGCGAACCAATGAGCGCAGCAGTCCGTGAAGCTGCGAAAAACAGTGATGTAAACCTCAACATCGATGATTTGGAATCTCTGCTGGATTACCCAGACAACACTGTCGTGGGTATGCATTACTCCTCCGCCTGCTATGTCGACTATGCCGTGCCGGCAACACTGTATCTGGCCTTGAAATATCAGGATAATCCTGAAGAGGGACTCATTGCCAACACCATGTGTGGCGGTGATAACTGCGGCCGGGGCGCAGTCCTTGGTGCTCTGCTCGGTGCGGTCAATGGCCTAGACGGTTGGCCTTCCCGCTGGCTGAATGGCCTGCTCCATCCGCCACCGAAGCGAGGAGCCGTAAAAATCTGTTCCTAAATAGTTCCCATCCTAAAACTGCCCTTTTGACCGATATCTTCGTTATGCTCGAAATTTTATCCTCCGGTAAGCGAGC
>JASJDT010000144.1 GCA_030065655.1 Desulfocapsaceae bacterium
GGATTGTTTATGAGGTATTAGGGCTGAGTTTGAGTACGCATTCACGCCAGATAATATTCATCAGCATCACCTATCCAGTAATATACTCTCTTAGTGCCACCAAGGATTCAGCAGGCAAGAGGCAGGTATGATCATGCTAAGATCTTGGCGAATTGATGCTGGCTGTGAGTGCGCCTTTTTGCAATCTTGCGAATATTTACAAGTTGCCTCAGTATCACATTAACATATTAATTTCGTGAGAAAATATTCTCTCGGTCGAGTTTGCAGAGATGATAAGATGAATATTGCTCGTTAATTTTTCGCAACAATGCGAATTTTTCTTTATTTTTAGGTAAACAAAGACTTTCGCCAAGGCTGCATGTAGCTGATAAGAATAGCAATCACAAATTTGCCTAACGTCTGGATCATTTGTTGCTTGTTATTAATTGCCGGGAATCCCGTGCCCGGCTGACTGCTGGTCGAGATTGGCTTGCGCTTCTTGGACAGCACCAGGATTGTGCTCGAAATGGTGGAACAGCTCCTTATTGCTCTCCTCCAAAGACTGAAGATTTACTGCTCTGAATCTTCAGAGCCTTATTGTGAGTTGTTGCTTATACCCATGACCGAGCACAATCCTGTTTTTTTATTCCAACTTCCCAAATGACTCCACTCTCAGCTATTTACAGTTAAACCCCAAATAGCAAAAATTATCTTTCTATCGATAAAATTGCCCATTTATTATGTAATTAATTCATACCAAAATATTGACAATTTTTTAGTAGGTGTATTATAAAGTGCATGCCCGTAGAGGCTCATTATTTCACATGCATAAAATAAAACTGACTGAAAAAGTTTGTCATTATTCGGTTAACATAGTAGGTCTTGAATAGTAGTATGACCTGATCCAGGGTACCGCTCTTTTGATTTGGTTTGGCCGGGGCGGGTAACTAATGATTGTCGGTTTCGCAAAATACTCGAACCCGACGTTTCGGGTTCCGTAAACTGATGGTTTCGTGTGGAGGCAATCCATAGCTCAAGGATTTTTACGAGGTTGACATGATTGATAAAATTCAGCGTTTAGTTGAAGAGATGGCCCAGGAATTGTCTCATATTCTGGCAGTGGCGGTGGTCACAGTTGATGATGGAATGTCAATTGCTCAGGCAACGCGACGAGAGGGCTTGGAGACTGCGGCAGCATCCGCTTATCTTGCCTCGATTGTCAAGTCAAACAGTAAGGCGATAAATCTTCTGGCTGATAATGAGGTTATCGATGACATACTGATTACCACAGCTCAGTATCATTTCATCATAAGACATATGCCTGACCAACCATTTTTCCTCTTCCTCATGACCAGTAAAGATGAGTGGCTGGCAAAGGCCCGTATGGTTATCAAAAAATATGAGCCAAAATTTGCCGGTCTGAGTGATGAGCTAGACCATTTGCAGTAGCACTGCGCCAACCCAGACAAGTAAAGACAAGAGAGGTGCAGGGCAGATCTTAATAAGCATAAAAGCTCTACCCTGCAGTTGAATAGCCAAGATTTACAGCGATGCAACCTGTTCGATCTTCGCCGAATTTTTCTTGATGGCAATACGGATCCAACCCAGATTAGTATCTTTATCCGCGACGATCACCAAAAATGCTTCATCCCCAACAGGGGCAAACATGACTGGTCCATCGTTGTATTCAAGCATGGTCATGTTTAACTCACCTTGGCCAAGCTGATTTCCCATGGTTTCGGCTGAACCGAAACCGGAGGAAGCGATGGCACCGATCATTTCAGCATCGATCCCCGATCTAGCCAAGCTGTCAAGTAAGAAGCCATCGCGACCAACAAGGCAGGCAGTATGCACGCCATCGATATTGGTGAATTCAGCGAGAATTTTTTGAATTTCTGTCATGTCGTCATCCTCTGTTGGTTGTGATTTATCTGTATCCTTGGGAGATGTATCGTCGAAGTCTTCAGCTGGGGTGGACAAGGGCTCAATTTCACCAGTGACATCGGTTGTGAAGTCATCGGTTAGAGCAGCCATACCACTTGCATGTTCTTCTTCATCTTGTAACACTGCTGCTTCAAGCATCAATGATTCAACGGTCTGTTCCATACTGATCTCAGGTGGTTCCACACCGTCGATATTCTGCAGATCGGCACCTTTGGTCTCTATGATCCTGAAAAAGGCCTCTTCGTTGGTGTATTCGCCAAACTGGGCATGTACAACCTTGCCTTCCCGGAAATAGATCATGCCTTCTTCGTCACCTTTACTGATTTTTAGAGCAGACGTTGCCATGGCAAGCCCATTGAACTGGATTATGTCAACCAGGTCGATGCCATCGCTTTTTTGCTCATTGCTTTTGGTTTGCAGAGCCTCCTCAACTATTTTACGCATATCCTGGATGTCGAACGGTTTTTCAACGAACTGCACTGCACCTTCTTTTCTGGCTTTGTTTTCAAATGCATTCGAAGGGTAGGCCGTCATTATAATGACCTTGGTGTCCGGCCATTTCGAACTAACCTCAGTGAGGAGTTCCAGTCCACTCATGCCAGGCATGTTGATGTCTGTGATTACCAGGTTAATCTCATTATTATTGAGAATGTCGAGTGCTTCATTACCGGATTGAGCGGCAAAGGTTTCGATGTTGGGAATACCGCTGTCAAGATTTCTCTGCAGCATCCACAACATGTCTTCTTCGTCATCAACGATCAAAACCTTTTTCATGGTCACTTGAGGACCCTCCTTTCAGGCAGTTGGTACTATTTTTTATCGGTCATTTCCCCGGTCCAGCAACAACGGGAAACGATTCGCTGTTTTTAGAACAAATTATCGACCATAGAGCAAATATACTGCCAATTTTACCAGCTAATTATAATTGTTGTTTGAAAACGAGTGGTTAGCAGTTTAGAGGGATAAAAAGATGTTGAATAAGTGGTTAAAAATTGACAGGCTGGTAAAAAATTAACCAGTTTCAGTTTTCGTACGCAGGGTGGTTCGGGTAATACCGAGGATTTCAGCAGCTTTTGATTTGTTGTTGTTACATGCCTTGAGGACATTGGCAATATGTTTACGTTCGAGCTCAGCAAGGCTTGCCATCTGAACGTTATCTTCCCCTTTGCCTGTCAATGGGCTATCTCCTTGGAATTGCAACCATTCGGATTTGCAAAATATCACTTCACGTTCCACGAGGTTGCGTAATTCTCTAATATTTCCAGGCCAGTCATGGCTCAATAGATTGGCTCTGGCAATATCGGTGAAACCTTTGATATTCTTTTTCAATTCTCGGTTAAAATAATGAAGATAGTATTCGGCGAGAAGAACAATATCATCCTGGCGCTGACGCAGTGGTGGGAGGTGAATGGGGATGACATTTAATCGGTAAAAAAGATCCTGGCGGAAATGACCATTTGCCACCTGTTGTTCTATGTTGTTATTAGTTGCAGCAATAATCCTCACAGAAACTTTAATATCACGGGTGCCACCGACCCGGCGGAAGGTTGAATCAGCGATGAGGCGAAGTAATTTGGGTTGCAGAGAGATGGGTAAATTGCCAATCTCATCGAGAAAGAGGGTACCGCCGTCAGCGATTTCAACGAGACCTTTTTTGCTGGCCTGGGCATCAGTAAAGGCGCCTTTTTCATAGCCAAACAATTCAGATTCAATGAGATTGGCCGACAAAGTACCGCAGTCCACTTTGACAAAGACACCCTTGTTAGTCTGCTGTTGGTGCACTGCTTTAGCAGCCAATTCCTTGCCTGTTCCAGTTTCACCGGTAATCAAGACTGGGGATTTGACTTCTGCTGCCGTTGCCAGAGCCTCCTTAACCGGCTGCATGGCCTGCGATTCACCGATCATGGTGGAGTCGTCATCTTTCTGGGACTGGATAGCTGCCATTTTTGAGGCCAGGCGAGACTGCATGAGACGATTGAGCGAAGTGGTAAACTCAATAAGTTCAAAGGGTTTGACAATATAGTCAACGGCCCCGGCTTTTAGCGAGTCGACTGCACTTTTAGCCTCATTTCTACCGGTCAGCATAACAATATCGCTATCGGCAGCAATTTCCCGAATGGCGGGGATAAGTTTAATTCCGTTGATGTCCGGCAGACCGATGTCGAGAAATATCAAGTCGATAATATTAGTTTTCAGGATGGCCAAAGCTTCGTTTCCTGTGGCAGCAATTACGGGAGTAAATCCTTCCTTTTTTACCAGGTTGCCAAGAGAAAAACTGATATCCTCGGCGTCATCGACTATTAGAACAGTGGCCATTATTTCTCCACAGAAAAATAGATAGTAAAAATTGTACCTTTATTAGGGGCACTGTTAACCGTGATGGCTGCATTATTTTCTCGAAGCGTACGGTAGACGATGGAGAGGCCAAGACCCGTTCCTGTCGATTTATTGGTGTAAAAGGGTTCGAAAACTTTCTCGGCAATCTCCTTAGTCATACCAATTCCATCATCGATAACCGAAGCCGACACATATGCTGAGCGGGGCAGAAGTCCCGGATGTTTCTTACGATGACGTGCAAGCGTCGGTCCATTGAGAAAAGCTGTCTTAACGGTAATCGTACCACCATTGCTGGTGGCATCCATGGCATTGAGGAAGAGATTGAGTAGTACCTGCTGTACCTGGTTTGGGTCGGCCATAATGGGTGGTAAATCATCGGTACACTCATTTTTAAAAGTGATATGATTTTTTACCATTTTATTGGCGATGAGTGGCTGGGTATCTGCAATAATTTCGGCCAAGGGAGTCGGACAGACCTGCGGTTCTGCCGGTCTGGCATAGGAAAAAAATTCGGTTAGCAGGGAATTGAGCCGGTCGACCTGACGAATGATGCGGGTAAGGCACTCAGACTGTTCCTCGGGACTTACCGATTGACCTTCAATAGATTGCGCCATGATCTTTATTCCGGCAAGCGGGTTGCGTACTTCGTGGGCAACAGCTGAGGCGATTTCAGCCACCGTTGCCAGTCTGTTCATCTTTTCCATCTCCCGGCGCACATATTTGATTTCGGAGATATCGTTGATCGCGATGATTCTACCAACCTCCCTGCCCAGGGCGTCTAGACGAGGAACGACGGAATAGCCAATAATTCTATCATCATCATCCGGTGAGGTTATGATCAGCTCCTGTTCTATGTTGGTGTCACCCAATGGGTTCAGAGTAAGTAATTTTGCAGCCGACTCCTGGCCCAGAATATCCACAAGGTTTTTGTTTGTAAGGGTCGGCGTGAAGGTGCTCATTATCTCTTTGGCGACCTCATTGAAGGTGAGAATATTGCCATTGAGGTCGGCAACGATGAGACCGTGGGTCAAACCCTGTAATATGGACTCGGAGAATCGCCGTTCTTCCTTAGCATTGCGGATAGAAAGCTGCAGGTCATGGACGATGTTGACCATTTGAATATCCATTTCCCTGGTTTCCACCATATTAGTGAGGATGTTGCAAACCGAATGAATAAGCTCCTCGTTGTGGGCAGGGATGACATGATCATTTTCAGTGTAGAGGCAGAGAATACCAACTATGCGCTCGCCTTTTTGTAAAGGTGAACAGTAGTGGCCGTGGGTGCGGACGAAGCCACAGTGCTTGGTGCTCTGTGAAGCGGTACAGTTTTTCAGTTTAAAGGCTCCGTATCGACCGGCCTGACCATACTTACACATACCTAGAGGTTTCCGGGTACATGGCATTTCCTCACTTTGGGCAAAACCTCGCTTTGCTTTAAGGGTAAAGGTGTCACTGCCGTGTTCGGCGAGAAAAACCGCACCGTAGGGGAGGAGACGCAGCGATTTAATCTCAAAAAGGTACGCAAGAACGCGTTCAAACAGCTGGGCTAGAGGAACCGGCTGCAGAGTAATTTTAAGAATGTCGTCTAGAATACTCTGCTGTTCATAAGAAATATTGATCTTTTCGAGGATACGCTGTTGTCTGCTTAAGTCCCTCACAAGAATGGTGATTGAATCGGAGTTATGGACGTTGAATATGAGCAGATGGGCTTTGAAAACCGTGCCATTCTTATGTTGCACCTGCTTGGTTAGCGTAAATTGTTGGGCGGGGTCGGCTTTTTCGGTAGAAAGTATATCCGCCAGCGTGAGTTGGGTAGTATTGAGAGAGGTGGGGGGAAAGATTAAATAGAATAACTTTTGACCATTGGCCTCTTTGGTAGACCAGCCGAAAATTTCTTCAGCTCGCTCATCCCAGCTGGCAATCATTTCCTGACGATTGCAGGTGATGATGGCATAATCTGTAGCGGAAAGTTTTTGTCTTGCTTGAGAATTAGCAGGAACATCATCCATGGTCGTGATTTACATCCTCAAAGATGAAAAAGTTCATAGAGCTTAAAAAATTCAATCCTAAAAAAACCTTCCTGGAGCTAACCAAACCCAATCCTTAGATCTTTTTTCCCACTTTCCATCCACTTAGGTAGTGGAGTCGAAGACCTGTGCAATTCTATCCAATCATGTTGCGCGGGTATTTTCAAGTTCCACGACAACAAATCAAACTCTTTTAAGAAGACAATGTCCCTCTTTATGAAGTGCTACTGTGAAAATAAATCATATAAATCCAGTAATATGTTGCCTTTTTGACCATTGGTTCCACTCTTTCATGACATTGTTCTTATTTCCTCAATCGTATGAGAAATAGCATGATTTTTCTTTAATCTCCTTGAATCTGAATTTTTGCTGTTGTAGGCTAATTCAGGTCACTGAGAAAAATTATTAATTTTATTATCGGACCGGAGGAAAAAGAATTAACAATTTATAAGTTTATACCGAAAAGAACCTATGGTGGTGCAATATTTCGATAATCGGAACCGTGTTTTGACCAATTTTTATATGTTCATGACAGTCGCGGAGGTGCAATAAGTGGATGAAATTTTGAAGAAAAGGCGAACGCTCCAGGAAACAATGAACTTTATGGCAGCCCTTTCTGCCGGGATCGAACCAATCCTAGGGCGCGGCGCGAACAGTATGACGATGTCTGCTGGGCGCAGTTTGGGAAGAAAGTTTTCAGAAGGTGCGCAACAGACGGATGACCTCATGGAAGCGATCTCAGAGGTGCGTAAGATTCTGATGAAAAATCATTGTCTTTGGGGGTTTGAGCCATTCAAGCCGGCGTCCCAGAGTGAAATGATCACTGTCAACGACAAAGGCCAGTCTGAGATACAATTGGTCTTTCGTGATTGCATGATCCGCCAGTCACTCTTTCGGTTTGGGCATCCTCAGGAAGGATCTCTGTGCAATATGATGTACGGCTTTTTTGCCGGTGCGCTCGAGTCTATAATGGGGAAAAACGCAACCCTGGAGATCAAGCATGCCGGTGAGAACGCCTGTCTGAAAGTTTTAACGGTTGATGGATAACAATATAAGGACTCGCTAGAGGAGATACTATGAGTGGTGATAAAGTTCGCCTGAATACGGAGTGGTTGTGTGACTGTGGTGGATGTCATGTAGCCATCGTGGATCTGCATGAAAAGATTCTCCAGGTGGTTGAGAACATAGAAATTCAGAAGTGTCCGGTATTGACGGATGTCAAAGACTATCCGGAAGCGGATGTCGGCATTTTAACAGGGTCCATACGGACCGAGCATGACCGGCATGCGGCCGAAGAGATGCGGAAAAAGTGTAAAACCATCATTGCTTTTGGAACCTGTGCGGTGTATGGCGGTTTGCACGGGGCTGGACTTGCCCACACCTCAGAAGAAATCATGGACTACGTCTATAAAACCACACCAACGACCAAAACAGATTTTATCCCAGATTCAGATATTACCGGTCTGGAGCATGTGGTAACACCCATCGATGAGGTAATCGACGTTGATCTCTATCTTCCCGGATGTCCACCGCATGCTCACTTCATTTTTGAGAGCCTTTCCGCGCTGGTAGAAGGACGTACTCCCAAAGCCGGTCAAGACACAGTCTGTGCCGGTTGTAAGCGTACCATGAAAAAAACAGAGGTGGCAGAGATCGTCAATAGCCAGGATGGTATTGCCGAAGACGACGTCTGTTTTCTCAGCCAAGGCTATATTTGTCTGGGCTCCGTGACTCTCGACCGCTGCCTGGCACCCTGTCCTAATCATGGGATAATGTGTACCGGATGTGCCGGACCGACCATGCAGATCCTCTCCGAACCCAACCATGACATTCGCACCGAAGTGAGTGAGAGGATGGCCAGACTTACGAAAATTGATAAAGATACCATTATCAGTCATATGGAGAAATCGGCAAAGACCCATTATGCCTACGCCATGGCAACCAAAATGATCGGCAATAAACCAACCTTTTTGATTCAGCAGTGGATCGCAGACGTGGAGGCCGGAAAATGAGCAAAACGATAAAAATAGATCCGGTGACCCGGATAGAAGGGCATGCCCGGATTCTTCTCGATTGTGATGATGCAGGTAATGTCAATGAGGCTAACTTCTGTGTGAACGAATTGCGGGGATTTGAGAGGATTCTGGTGGGGATGGAAGCGGTTACCATGCCGCAGGTCACTGCCAGAATATGCGGTGTCTGTCCAACGGCTCATCATCTGGTAGCCGCCAAGGCCCTTGATAATGCCGCTGGCGTCGAACCTCCCCCTGCCGCAAAACTCCTGCGGGAGTTCATGTATATGGGGCATTATATCCACTCGCATAGTCTGTCTTTATTCGTTTTGGCTGGGCCGGACCTTGTTTTCGGTCTCGATGGCAACCTGGCTACACAGAACATTGTGGGCATGGTCGAGGCCGATCCCGATCTGAGCAAAAAGGGGCTGCGTCTTCGCAGTTTGGGGCAGAAAATCAATGAGACCATTGGTGGGCGCGGTATTCATCCGGTAACTGCAGTAGCCGGCGGAATTTCCTTTTCACTTAGCGATGGTCAGTTTAAACGATTGCAGGAGCTCACCGGTGAAGCGGTGGAACTGGTCAGTGAGTTGGCGGGTAAAACCAAAACACTGCTTTTCAACCTGCTTGATAAAAATCCGGTTCTGCTGGACAAGCTAAACTCCGAAAGCTGGTACCTTGGTACCGTGCAGGGCGGTAAACTCAATGTCTATGACGGCGGCTTGCGGGCCATGGATAACAGTGGCGCAACTCAACCGGAATTTCCTGCAACAGCTTACAAGGACATGATGTCGGAAAGAGCAGTGAAGAATTCCTATGCCAAAGAGGTATATCTCAATATGAACGGCGGGGAACAGATGTACAGGGTCGGACCGCTCGCCCGGATAAATGTGGCGGACAGTATGGAGACGCCATTAGCTCAGCAGGAATTTGAGAAGTTCAAAAACGATTTCGGTACACCCTGTCATAATGCCGTTTTGCAGATGTATGCTAAACTCATTGAATTGGTCTACTGCTGTGAAAAGGCCAATGAAATCATCAATCACCCGGATCTACGTGGAGAAACAAGGGTGCCGGCTGATTTCAAAGGAAGCCGGGGTATTGCCCATATTGAGGCGCCTCGCGGTACCTTGATTCATGAGTATGACATTGATGATAGGGGAATCATTCGGGCGGCCAATATGATTATCGCCACCCAGCAAAACACTGCAGCTATTAATCATTCCCTCAAGGAAGGGGCCAATAACCTGCTTGCCGAAACTGGTGATGAAACATTGCTCAACGGGTTGGAATTTGTGGTTCGCTGCTACGATCCATGTCTCGCCTGTTCAACCCACGCCATCGGCAGAATGGCTCTGGATGTCGAAATAACCCGGAAAGGTCAAACCATCCGTAGAGTAAGGAGGAAGTAGGATGCTGGAGATGAAAATCAAGGAAAAAGCATGTCGGGGATGCAAACTTTGTCTGGATGTGTGTCCCACCGAATGCTTTATCTTTAATGATGAAACTGAAAAAGCAGAGGTGAGTGTGCTGGAGAACTGCATAGCTTGCTTGAGTTGCGACTATATTTGTCCATCTGGAGCGATAACGCACAATAACCATCACGTTGTTGCCAATTTTTACCGCAACATTCACTTCAGTCAGCGTATGGAGAAATTTCTATGATAGAAACATCAGAACTGCAGCTTACAGCAGAAGATCATGACAAGGCCTTCATAGAGGTCTGCTTTCTCCTGGATATGTTTGTCGATACCATTGAGCAGTTTGTCGGCAAGTCAACACCGTCTTTGGCTGTTGCTGCCGGCCGTAAGATGGCGAAGAATATGCCTGTATATCTCAAGAATCCAACCCCGGAGACAGCATTATCAGAGTTGGTGCGCGTTTTTAAAATCCAACAGTTGGAAATCGAAGGAGAAATGCAGGGTAATGAGGCCAATATAACCATGCACCACTGTCCTATAGGCTCGGTCTGCAAAGAGCGTCAAATGGACATGGATGGGGCCGCTTGTCAAATGTTTCATTACTATGTTGCTGGTATCCTTGCTGAATTTACTGGTCGGCCGGCCAGGCCGAAAACCATCAGTACCGGAGAAAACTGTAATTTCAAATTAGCCTTTGCCGGTGCCGCTAAATAAGCAATGAACGATACAGCGCTAGTGGTCTGTATCGGTAATGACCTTGTGGCCGACGATGGCGTCGGCCATGCCGTTTATGCTGAGCTCAACAAGCGGGTATTGCCGCAAGGTACCCGCTTGAAGCTTTTAGGTCTTGGCGGTATGGCTCTAATTAATGAGTTTTCCGGTGAAACTACGTTGATTGTCGTCGACGCTGTCCAGTTTGGGGTGACCGCCGGGACAGTGCATGTGTTGTCTTGGGATGATCTCCCTGGCAGTGAGTCGCACGTATCCTGTCATGGAATAGGAATTCGTGAGGCCATTGAGGTTTCTCGTAAACTCTATCCACAACAGTCGCCGGAGTCGGTTTTCCTGGTAGGGGTAGAAGGGCAATGCTTTGACCAGCTGGGAGAGGGACTTACCGCCGAAGTGGCTGCCAGCATACCACTGGCGGTCGAAAAGGTCGTGGATCTGGTGACCAAAAAGAACTAGACCTGATTTCTCATGAACATTGTGTCAAATTTCAACAAGTATATTGAGATTCCAACTTCTAGCTTCAGATTTTATCTCTTCTCAAATTAACACAATGTTCACCAAAGGCCAGCCGATCTCACCGAATCTGCATCGTTTCTAAAGCAAGATGCATAGGCAACTATAACCCCTTGCTTCACGCCTCGCATACTCGGCAACCTCGGCTGGTGAGAAATCTGGGCTAGTTTCCCCTAACCTATCTAACAGCCACTCATCTGCTTTACTTGCTTCCGGGGAGAAGTACAGCCTGGGAGGTCTTGCCATCGATCTCCAGTTGCATCGGCGGGGTGGCTTCCACATATCTTAGGTAGTCGGTTTCGATTTCAGCCGGCAATCTATCCAGATAGTCCATGTCGATGAAACTTTTACCCTTTGGTGGAATACCCAGATAGTTTATTCCCAATGAAGTTATGTTGTGGAAGAAATGGCTTCCCTGGGAGGGGTCGGCATGCAGCTTTTCCGAGGTTGTCTCGATGATGGTGTGCGCTTCGGTAATGGCACTCCATTTCACCGGAATACCCAGCCAGCTATCCGAAGTTCCCCACCTGCCAGGCCCGATCAGGAGATATTTCTTGCCCCGCTTCTTCATGATCGCGTTGATGTGTTGAATTTCAGCGGCAATATCCCGCGTTTTTGCGGTGTCAAATCGCTGAGGTTGTACGTAAATAATTCCAGGTACTTCGGTTATTTTACTTTGACCCATGGCTTTATCTGAGTAGCACCACGCCTTGCCGATATCCTCTTCGGTTATCTTGACTCTGACTCTGCTTTGAGCCACGACCATGGGGCGGATCTGGAGAAGATAGAAGTGTGGTTTCTGGCGCTCTTTCAGGTTGACGGCAAATTCAATCTCCACCGGGCAACCCATACCTTTTTCGCCTATTTCCAAAATCCTGGAGATTATTTCCCCCAACGGAAATTCCTGGAATTTGAGTACAGAAGCAAAGGTGATGAGGGGATAACCCTGTCCCAGATAGACATCCCGTAACTTCTCATCCTCCGGACTGAATGTCGACGCCAGTTTTTTCACCGGATGATGGGTAGAGGCATTATCGACATCAACCTTCTCGATCAGTTTGTCCAATGTGACCCCATCGTCGAATTCCATGCGGAGGGCATAGAAGTAGCGTTGCGCATTTCTGAGAATATCTTCCACCGTCGAGAACTGGGGGAGCAGCTGCGGATATTTGGGACAGAAGCGCAGGGCAACTCCGCTGTCCACCACTATTTTTCCTAGTCCCAGTGCCAGATGAGCCACACCGTCGGTAGGTTTCATGTAGGAAACGGGATAAAAATTGTAGGACTGGGCTACACCTGAGATCGCCGGATAATAGAATTGTTGACAGCGTTGACCGACGAGCTGCTGGATGATCACCGCCATTTTATCCTCTTCCTGGCGGTAAATTGAATTTCTGGCAAGTATGCGAGGTGTTTCTTTAAATATGGAAGAATATATCAGTTTGATTGCCTGCATAAGCTGATCCAGGCGAACATCGATATTTTCATCATTATTCGGCAGCATATAGGTGGTATAGGCGCCGGCGCTGGCCCGATAGTGGGCATCCTCAAGTATGGCCGAGGAACGAATGGCTAAAGGATAGTGACTATGTTCGAGGAAAATGCGCAGGTCTTCCTGCAGGTTTTCAGGTATGGTCGTTTGCAGAAAGGCCTGTTCTATATTTTTATCACTCCCGATATCGGTGAGCTGTTCGTAGATATTGTTTTCTTCGGCAAACAGGTCAAACCCTTCGGTGCTGATAGCTATGGTCTTGGGCAGAGAGATATCAACCGATTCGAACTGTTCGTCAAAATCTGACTTCTCCCGGAGCAGGGACGAGATGAAGGCAAGACCACGCCCTTTCCCGCCCAGCGAGCCTTTACCTATCTTCACAAATTCCATGTCAGGATCGAATTCTTTCTGACTGAAATCAGAGACGAGTCCCTGTTGCCTTTTTTTCAGCTTGTTTCGCAGTATATCGATGAGAAACTGGCGGGCCTCCTCTATTCCTTCGAAATCATCAAGGGTGATACCGCGCAGACGCTCGGCTATTTCCATTTCAAATCTGGCCATCAGCCATCTGGAAAAATCATTACGATTGGCATGATGCTTTATCGACTCTGGGGATACCGATTTCAAGACATTGGCCATACTGCGCAGATTGGAAGCCCGGTCGATTATTTCGCCATTGGAAAGGCGAAAAAGAAAATCTCCAAACCCCAGAGAATGACTGAAGAAATTATCCAGATTTTTATGGAGCCGTGGTGAGTTCTTGTCAAAAAACAGGGCAGGTATCCCTGCCGCTCGTTCCCGGTTTTCCTGTTCCGAACTCAACACCAGCAGGGGCAGGTCATTTTGCTCCTTCTGAATATTCTTTAATAGAGTAATCCCAGCCTGAAAATCTTCCCTCCCCCTCCTATGGAAGCGGACATCGGAGATAACGCAAAAAAGATATTTTTTGTATTTTTCATACAGTTGCCACGCCTGTTCATAGTTTTCCGCAACCAGTATTTTCGGCCTGGTCCGCATTCGTAGCAGTCTGTCTTTTTCATTGAGCGAATCATCCATGACCGCCTGGGTCTGGAGGACTAGCTCACGGTAGAGAACGGGCAGCAAAGACGAGAGATAGTAAGGAGAATCCTCGACAAAGATGATTACCCTGATATTGGCCAGGGCAGTGTCGAGCTCGACGTTCATCTTGTCTTCTTCATTTTTTACTATGGCTAGTAAAAGATCGGTATTACCCGACCAGAGCATGGTCCGGTCAATTATGGAGCGGTCAAGAAAGTGCTGCTCCTCCATAATTCGTCCGGCATCGTAGGCCAGGTAGTAGATCGGCAGATGCGGTTTTATTTCCTTGATCTTTTCGCAGAGTTCGTAGGAATCTATATCGCCGATGTGGGGCATGACAATGACTAGATCAAAACTGCCCTCGCGAATCTCTTCCAGGGCCCTGGCACCTTTGGATACCCAGGTCAAACGCGGTGGCCTGCTGAGATTCAGTCCCCGGTATTCATGGATGATCCGTTCGGCCAGAGGACCATCCTCCTGCATGATGTAGGCATCATAGGTGCTCGAGATGAGAATAATCTCGGCAATCCTTTTGGTCATTAATTCATGGAAGGATTTGAACCTGTACTTCTTGCCATTTTCTTCCGGCAGTGTGAATTTTTTCATATCTCCCATTATCAGAGGTGATTTCCGGAATATGCGAAGAGAGGCAAACGGGGTCTGCGCCTTTGGGTTACAAGGCGGCTGACCCCGTCAGGAGGGAAGGGTGGATAAGAAGATGCTTACCTACACAACACCCTGATCTATCATAGCTTCCGCAACTTTAACAAAACCGGCAATGTTTGCACCCACTACGTAATTTCCAGGAACATAGTATTCCTCGGAAAAAGCGAGACAGGTTTCATGAATTCTGGTCATAAT
>JASJDT010000145.1 GCA_030065655.1 Desulfocapsaceae bacterium
CCTCCCAGTATATCTAATTTTTCCTACAATCGAACAATCTCTCTGCTTTACCCAATATTGTATTAGAGTTGTGCAGTTTTAAGATCACAACTATTTACTCTTAGGTAATGGTACAGCCAAATTATTATACTTTCACCGTTTCAATACTTTCACAATTGGACTGGGTGTAATAGAGATATCATGCCTCTTCACGTCATTCCACTCCACCTATTATATCTTTGAACAGATCATATTAAAGACTATAAGAGATCTTTGAATCACAAAACGAAATGTATCGGCAGATTCATCGAAAAAGGTTGAACAGGAATTGGATAAGTTGTATCAGCCAGTTTTTCAGCGTCGTTAAAATTCGGCTGATGAGGGAGGGCACTTCGTCGAGATCAGTTTTATAGGAACCGCTGGCCAGCCGTGCTGCCCGGTTACCAGGATCTGGGTGACTGGAGAGGAGGCTAGCTTGGCCGCCAAGACTGGCAAGTTTCTCCAAAGCACGTACTGCCGGGTCAATACCATATCCATGACCTATCATGAATTCTGCCCCATAATTATCGGCCTGTTTTTCCTCGCGTTGGGAAAATTGAGCATTGATAAGCTGCTGGGTAAATGCACCGACAACAGATCTGGCCAGTTGGCCAATCTCATTTTGTTGAGAAGCCAAGCCCTTACGCAAGGCGCTTGAGGCATAAGCTACTACAACCTTTCTTCGGGAATGTTTTTCTACTACATGACCCATTTCGTGGCCGATAACAAAAAGCAGTTCGTGATCATCCATAAGATCCATCAAACCGCTGTATATCCGCACCGTACCATCCGCCATGGCAAAAGCGTTGACATCTTCAGTCAAATAAACCTTGAATTTAAATGTCACCCCGTCACTGACCACGTGATCGGCTACGAGCTTCCCTAAACGTTTACTATAAGCTGAATCCGGCGGTGCCACCTGATGGCTGGCATCAGCCTCTTTGGCTGCCTGTTCAGCCAGGTTTCGTACATCTTCATCACTAAGGGTAACGGCATTGACAGCATCATACCCAGCGTCGGCGAGGATTAAGAGGTTGGTCTCTTCACATCCTGTACTCAACACGGAAGTTGCTAAAACTATGGTTAGAAGTAGTTTTGTTAGATATGGCTTACATCGTGTAAATGAAGGTATCATCTGTTGGTGTCCGAAAGAGTTTTAGAACTTCTCAGATATGATTATTTCATCTCAAGGCAGAAAAACTACTATTTTTAGACGAATGAATAAGCATTGTCATTGCACCCTGTCAATGAATATAGCTGTAACAAACTTTTCTGTATACTTCCTGTTGGTTATTAAATAAAAATGATGGCAAAAGAATAAAAAGTAATAAAATACAAAAGACAGACATATTGGGAGGCGAGAGAAACACTGGCAAGGGTCAGTTGCTAACATGAAATTATTGTCCATGATCAGGTATTTGTTAAATGGCTTCCCTTTTAAATTCTTGACTTTCTTCAGGTAGTCCCTTTCCACTAAAGTGCTGATATAGGGATATATAGTTCATGTTCAACCCTAGTGTTTTGGTAATTTCTCTCTGGAGCAGTACAGGTGGGTACCGTTTAAAAAGTTCAAGGATTCTTAGCCTTTTTTCTTTAGATCTCTTAGATAGGATTTTCCTTTTGACATTCCGAAACGGGATGAATTAATATCGCACTGAAATAGAAAAATAGTTATAAAAATACATAATATTACATATTTTTTCAGAAATCCATTTTCTGATTTTATAAGTTTATGAGCAGGACAATGACGGCAAGATCAACAACATTCAATATTACGTATACCTATTCGGGAGAAGAAATCGAGGCGAGCCTGTCTGATTTAAGGGATGCTCTTATCGGCTTCCTTGATCATTTGGCGGTGAAACCCTTAATCGAAAGCTCCTTTTATGAAATTGTTCAGACTGGTCATGGCCTGGACAAATACCAGAGGCTCCTTGCCGCCTGCGACTATGAAGATGATGAGGAAAAATTTTATACAGAACTATTAGCAAATTTAGGCGAGGCAAACGGTACCACTAAGATCGAAGTTGGCGGAGTTGAGATGCCCCATCTTTTACTAATGGCCATTCTCGAAGTGGTGCTTTCTGGCGACCGACTTATATCGGTGAAATCAACGGAGCAGTTGGAAAAGCTTACCAATACTTTATTTGCTGAAAGTCAACACCGTGACATACAAAAGATTATCGAAACATATCCTGTAAGGCTCTCCATGCACACCATCAGGCAAATGCGGATATCAGGCAAGGTGGCGTATCAGTATCTTCCTTTTGTTGAAGAGCTCGATTCCGTAGGCCATACCAATACCTGGGTCGGTCAGTTCAACCAGGGACTGCTTGAGCAGATGTATCAAAACAGAGTGATTTTTCTACTTAATATGGACTGCCCCGTATACTGCCGGTTTTGCTTCCGCAAGCATAAAGAATCTAGAAATCAGAAAAACCCGAGTCTCGAAGATGTAAGAGAAGCAATCAAGCATGTGGAGAATTCACCGACGGTGAAGGAGATTCTCATCACCGGGGGCGACCCCTTCATGAACCGGGAAAATTTGGCTTGTGCCATTGATGGCCTCATGAACATAGAGCATGTCCAGACACTACGTCTGGCAACACGTTCAATTGCCTATTATCCTAATCTGTTTCTTGCTAATGATGGCCGAATGCTGCGTTATCTTAAAAGGAAAAATCTGGAGCTTCAGGATCGTAGCAAACGATTGGAGATCGCTACCCATTTCATCCACCCGGATGAGATCTCACCGCAGTGTTTAAAAATAATAACAGATCTTGTAAAAAATGGCATAGCCGTCTATGTCCAAACCCCTTTTCTTAAGGATTGCAATGACCAGGGGCCAGAGCTCGTCCGGCTTTTCTCCCTGCTGCGTGGAGTTGGTGCAGAGCTGCATTCCATCTACATGCCTTGCAGCCCAATTCATGGCAACAGTGTATTTTGGGCTCCCATATCCACAGGGCTTGAGATTGGGAATTATCTCAGGGCTCATCTCTCCGATCGGGCTGCTGCACGAATCTGCACAGCAACACCCATCGGCAAGATGGATTGGCACAGCAGCGGCTGGGCAGTGGAGCCGGTGGAGGAGAATAACGACTATATATGGATTCGTAGTCCTTATACTCCTGATTATTTTAAAGAGTTCGCTCCTGACGCCAATAAACTCACCAATATCAGGGTAAATGAAGAAGGTACTATCGATGTTAAGTTTATGGCCAAAATTGGTGACGAGTCACTCTACTTGGGTGCGCGTCCCCGGCGTCCTGATAATTTACGGCAGCAGCAAAGCATAAGTTCCTTGTTGCCGCTCATCAGGGAGACAGAAAAAACAGCACCATCACTCATCGATACTGGATCGTTAAAAATCTCACGGGTGCATGAGACCCGAGTGGAGGTTGATGCAGACTGCGAGGAACATGAATTACAGTATATTTGCAGAGATGAGCGGATCACCGATGTGGTCATTTTTGCGGACCGAGATGGTGTGGATGCGTTGTTACAGCTTTCCAGGGTTATTAGAGTCCTTGAGGGCGTCCCCCATGTCAATGCGGTCCGCCTGCGCAGTTTGAAATTCAACTACGAGCCGCAGAGTTTTACTCCGACGGTCATTGATAGACTGGCATCGATGAATAAGTTAACCCTGGTGGGTTCTCAGCGCCTGGAGATTGAAACTCAGTTTTTGGTCCCTGAAGAATTCACCAGAGACCATCGCAGATTGACGAGGTTATTGAACAACGTTGGCATAACTGTCTACAATAACACTCCGCTTCTCGGCAGAATCAACGACAATCCGGAGACCATTCATTTAGTTGCCTACATGTGCCGTGAGGCGGGTATTGAATTTCATCATCTCTATGTGGCTGGACTGGACCTCCAGAACAAATGGAACAAAGAAAACCCGGTTGCACTTTATGATGTGATCGACATTGCCACTCGAGTGCACCGGGAAGGCAGTGGCAGAGAGATTCCTCACTATATTATCCGCACTTTGTTAGGTGAGGTCGACTTTGGGTTGTCGTCACGCGTTGTAGGAGAAGGAGAGGATCTTTTAGTCAAACTGCTCCCTTACAATCTGGACTACTACAAGGCTATTTCCGCGGATTTTAGCTGGCCCGAGGGAGTTATTGAGGATATCGACGGCAGGCCAATCGTGCCGATGACCGGCTTGTCGAAAACCACGGGTTTTGCTCTTTCCTAGAAGATGAACATACTGTATCCATATATCATCTACAGTCCGCAGATTGTTCATAAGCCTATCTTCACAGGGCTCAAAGGAGAGCCGTTCATTGCTGATCTCTCCTAGATGAATCAACTATGCCCGTCTCCTCTACCTCTTTTCAAAGTGGCGTAAGAGCGCTTGGAGAAAAGAGCAATTTTCAAACATATTGCTAACCTCTGGATTGTACTTTCCATGCTTTGCCAAGAGTTGAAACATGTGCCCACCAGCATCTTCTTAATCTAAGTCAAGCAGAGCTAACTATTTACACTCTCCTCGAACAGATCAACAACCTCTTGTGAGCTCTGACCGGACCAATTATAATAATAGCCAGAGCAGCCAGAGGGATAGCGAGGTTCGATGATGACCCTGAAAATATCTATCATGATCATCTTTATCGTGCTGGTGGTGATAAGCCCCCTGTTTGGAGTGTATCTCTCCGGTCAGCCAATCGAACCTTTTGGTACTTTCCCGCCACTTACCACACCGGTTGAGCAGCCCGATTTTTCCTGGCCTGTGTTTTTTAGCTATCTGATTTTTTCACTTGGGATTATCATTTTGCTTGGTGTTGCAGCTTTGCGTCAAACTTCGGGGACAGAAAAGACAACTTATTTTTCTAGGGAGAGGACGCGACTGGTATGGTGGGGGTGGCTTGGATTGGCTCTGCTCCTGCTCTTTTGGTTTTTTGCCTGGACACGGATTTCCTGGTTTTCTCCACTCCAACGTATGACCTTTGTACCACTTTGGTTTTCCTATATCCTTCTGGCAAATGGTGTTTGTCTGCGTCAGACCGGTAAATGCCCACTCCTGCATGATACCCAGTTTTTTCTCATACTTTTTCCTTTGAGTGGGGTTTTCTGGTGGTTTTTTGAATATCTCAATCAAATCGTTCATAACTGGTACTATGTCGGTGTGGATTACGGGCCTCTGGCCTATGGACTACATGCGTCCGTTTCTTTTTCCACAGTGTTGCCGGCGGTGTATACAACCAGGATAATTGTTGGTGAAAGCACATGGTTCAAAGATCGCTTCCATAATCTCCCTTCCCTGAAGAAGGTTTCACCACTATGGATGAACACAGTGCTTTTGGTGCTTGGCTGTGTAGGACTGACAGCAGTAGGTATCTGGCCGGATAAACTCTTTGCCCTGGTGTGGGTCGCACCTCTACTCTTGCTTACCGGACTCTTGCATCTTGGCGGATTTCCCTCCCAAATTGGCGAGATGGTTAAGGGTGATTGGCGACCGGCAACATCGGCTGCACTGGCAGCTCTTTTTTGCGGGGGGCTGTGGGAAATGTGGAATTATCTCAGTATGGCCAAATGGCTGTATAACGTTCCTTTTGTTCACCGTTTTGAAATTTTCGAAATGCCGCTGCTTGGCTATATGGGTTACCTGCCCTTCGGCATATTTTGCCTTGAGATTGTAGAGTTCTTTTCTTCCTTCAGAAGTAGAGGGAAATAGTCCTTTGCTCTGTATCTATGACCATCTCCCCTAAAAGGGGAAACAGCAATTGAATGACAGGCAGCCATGATCTCCGGTAATTGGAGAAGAGGCTGAGGTATTAGAAAACCTAACGAAAAATCGGCGACTTGCAATATATTTTGATTTATCATAAGATTTTACAATGGGTACTGATTTCTCTTGCTGGTCTGCAATGCAGGGCTTCCTGTCTTTTTGCGGCTGAGATGGAGATGCTCTCCTAATAGGCGGTTGAGGAAGGGTATGGCATCAGAACGGTGTGGCATTGTCATAGGCGGTTCCGGTTTGGTGGGAGGAGCCATCACCTATCATTATCACAATAAATGTGAGAATATCCATGTCCTGGCGCCCAACTCCAAAAAACTCAACCTGCGCAGCCCTGCCACTATTCATAAATATTTTGAACAGGAATGCCCAGATTTTCTGATCAATACCGCCATTGCCAGCCTTGGCCATGACACCGAGGGAACCTACGAAATCAACTATCTTGGCAGCCTGAACCTGGCAAATGTCGCCCTGGCCTTGAATATTCCCTATATCCACATGAGTTCCGCAGCCGTCCTCCGCTCAGGTGGTAATGTAAAGGAGCAGGAAAGACTGCATCTCTCTGCCAACCTGGGTGATTATGCCAAATCGAAACTTATGACAGAGCTTACCCTTGAGCATTTGCACAGGCATTATGGTTTGGACTACACTATTGTCAGGCTCGGCATTGTCTATGGCAAGCATGATTACAAAATCAAAGGACTGCATCGTCTGCTGTTTTCCATTGCTGCCGGAACATTACCGGTAATATTGACGCGTCGGGGCGTATTTCACTCTTACACCAATCTCCGCAAAATTCCTCTCTTTGTTGAATACATAGTTAACAGACGTGAGAAGTTCAGCGGCAAGTGCATCAACTTTGTCGACTCAAGACCCGTTGAGCTATCACCTTTGATTCTTGCAATACGCAAGCTGATGAACAGGAAGCGTCCCCACAATCTGCACTTGCCGTTGCCTATGGCTAAGTCCTGTATAGCGCTGGTGGACAGAATTAAAGTGATAATGGCCAAAATTGGTGTCGAATCAACCATGCCCGCCGAACTCTCTTTTTTGGAGAGTATGTATGAAAGCCAGGTG
Organism: Desulfocapsaceae bacterium; assembly: GCA_030065655.1. GTDB lineage: Bacteria > Desulfobacterota > Desulfobulbia > Desulfobulbales > Desulfocapsaceae > Desulfopila_A. The sequence goes on from JASJDT010000145.1 coordinate 6,839, forward strand.
CTAAATACCGATTATCTGGACAGCCTGGATTTTGCTGATCCCTGGCCTGAGCAGACGCTTATTACCGAACTGCCAAGTATCGTTAAATACTACCTGCAGCGCTGGGAAGGGCTTGGACTTCTCGATTCCAGGGAAAAGCACGTTCCGCAACGCTTAATCAAGCCGGCCGACTACTTCGCAGCAGACCCAACGCAACTTATCGAACGCATCCACCAGGGTGCTTTGACGCCATATGAATCTGTAAACAAAAACACCATTGCCAAACCGGCAACACCTGAGAACTCCCTGGAAGCATCACCTACGACAAAATGTCATAAACGATAAAAATAACAAATTTAAGCAAATTTCTAAGAGCTGCAGGAAAGCATGGAGCAACCGGGACGATTTCGGGCCCACTCAGGCCTTTTTTCGGAATATTTTTCCCTATGTGGTTGTTCATCATAGGGATTTCTGAGCAGGTCAAGCAGTTCATTAACCAATGAATAGTCGCCCTTTTCGGCTTTATCGATGGCCAGTTGGGCGAGATAGTTGCGTAGGACGTATTTGGGGTTCACCCTGTTCATTTCCGCTTTTCTCTGCACATCAGGAATACCATTTTGCTGAAGGCGCATGCGATACCTGGTAAGCCAAGCGGAAAGACGTTCACGATAGTCCGGGGTCAGTTGTTCTGAGCGGTAGAAGCTGTCTTTGAACAAGGCAAGAGGATCCGGCCGGTCACTGGCTTCCTGACTGTCAAAATCAGCAAGCTTTCTAAAAAAGATGGTCATATCCGTTTCCACCGAGTTCATGATATCGAAAAGCTCGTTGGCCATTTGTTCGTCCGTTTCCGCGATGTATTTCCGTAACCCCAGTTTTTGGGCGATACAATCCGCCCAACCCTGCTGAAATGTCTGCCGGTAGGTATCCAGAGCCTCTCCAAGTCCTTCCTTGTCGTTAATAACCGGAAAGATTGCGTTGGCCAGTTGCACGAGATTCCATTGAGCGATATGCGGCTGGTTGCCAAAACAGTATCTTTTGCCATGGGCATCGGTAGTGTTTGGGGTCCATCCCGGATTGTAGTCCTCGAGCCAGCCGTAAGGGCCGTAATCTATGGTGAGACCGAGTATCGACATGTTGTCGGTGTTCATCACACCATGGACAAAGCCAACCCGCATCCAGTGAACAATCAGTTCTGCCGTAGTCCGGCAAACTTCCCTAAACCACTCTAAATACGTTTCCCGACCCGGCTTGCCAAGATGAGGAAAGTCAGTTTGGATGGTATAATCAAGAAATTGCTGGAGAAGTGTATTTTCACCGCGAGAGGCAAAGATCTCGAAATTACCGAAGCGGATAAAGGAGGGGCTAACCCGGCAGACAATCGCCCCGGGTTCATCCTGGGGATTGCCGTTATAGAACATATCACGTTCAACCAACTCCCCCGTTTCGATCAGGCTCAAAGCCCTGGTGGTCGGAACACCGAGATGATGCATGGCTTCGCTGCAAAGATACTCGCGCACGGAGGAACGCAGGACGGCTAGGCCGTCGGCTGTGCGGGAGTAGGGGGTAGGACCCGCTCCTTTGAGTTGCAAGACCCAGCGTTGGTTTTGGCTGTTGACAATTTCACCGAGGTTGATGGCTCGGCCATCACCCAATTGACCAGCCCAGTTGCCGAACTGATGGCCGCCGTAACACATGGCGTAGGGTTCCATCCCGGTGGCCAGGGCATTACCGGAAAATACCTGGAGGAATTGGTCCGATTGGCACATTTCCGGAGTCATCTCCAGCAATGTAGCGACTTCCGGTGAATAGGACACCAGCTGTGGAGCCCTTACCTTGATTGGCGTGACATAGGAAAAACAAGCTCCAGCTACCTGACGCCTGCTGTTTTCGCGGATGGGATCACCGGGCAGTTCCCGGACATAACGATTATCGAAGTTGAGCAGGTCCAGAGATCCTGAAGTGATAGGCTTGTTCATAATTGCAAAAGGCTCCTCTATATGCACCATTCGTCTTATCTTGTTTTGAAAAGACTAAGCACGTCACTCGAGGCATGCAACCATTTGACCAGGGCTCATGGAAGCGGCCTATTCTATAATGAAGATACAAGTTTAGCTGAAAAGGGGTTAGCGGCGTACCAGGAAAATGCCTGTGAAAATGAGCAGTCCGCAGCCGATGAAGCCGGCACTGAAGGAGGCGAGGTCGGCGGTTAGCCCAAGAGCTGCAGGCAGCAGACCGCTGCCGATCACGGGAGCAACGGCGATGCTGAGAGAGAAGGTGAGAGCTCGGTTGTCGCTTGTGGAAATGGCTGAAGCCATGGACAGGATTGGCGGAAATATGCAGGCTGAAGCGGCAGCTTGCATGAAAATTGCCGGAACTATCAGGTTATCGGCACCGGCACCAAGGCAGATAATTGACGCTCCAGTGATGGCCAGGGCAATGGCGACTGCGATTGCCGGATTGAGGCGGTCGGTAAGCCAGCCAGAAATGAGTACCAGAAATGGTCCCGGTATTCGTGAGAGACCGAGCAGCTGATTGGCATCAGCCAGAGCATAACCTTTGTCGGTGACGAGGAACAGCGGCGTCATGGCGTAAATCCCGGTTTCCACGCCGACAGCAATACTCAACAGCAAACATATCTTCCAAAAGGATGCATTGGTTACGACCTCCTGAATGCGGCGGATATTTGGGGAGGAAGGATTCTGGCTGGCATTTATGCCAATTTTGGCATAGACAATTCCCAATATGGCCAGGGCGAGGGCGGTGAGAAGATAGCCAAAGCGCCATGACCCAACAAGTATTGCCCCTGTGGCAATGAAGGGTACGGAGATCAGAGCTAAATTCGGAGCCGTTTCATGAATGCCCATGGCCTTTCCCCAGTCTTTGGGCTGGACCAGGATGGTGATCAGGGCGATACCAGCTGGGATATACAGGCCGCCTACCACACCAAGCCCGAGAAATCCTAAGGAAAGAGACCAGGGATGTTCGCTGGTGGCCACCACCACGGTTGCTACGGCTGTTCCCCACAAAGAAATGAGAATACAACGTTTGTACCCCCACTTGGCGATGAGGAAAGCGGCACTCAGCTGGCTGAGGCAGAAACCGGCTCCCGTCAGCAGAACGAACAAACCGCTCTGGGTGTGAGTCAGACTGAGCTCAACCTCAATGGCCGGCAGAGAAGGTCCAATCAGTTGTCTGGTCACAAAATTGAGAAAAAAGATGGTCGTTAATAAAATGACAGACCAGAAAATCTTGGGAAGCTCTTTTCCCTGCGCTGCTATATTTTTTTCTGAATTCGGCATTTCTGTGTTGACAGGCATGTTGCTGGAGTGAGAAAGACTTTTGCAAACGAGGCTGATCCTAATCAGCTTTAGCGGATGCAGCAATGACAAAATAGCAGCAAGGGGACATACCAGAGAATGGGATTAGATTCTATCACACTGATGGGTCAAAACTGTAGTTTTGTTCCAACCTCTGCTATACTGGAAAAGGAGGGGTGATTTTAGGTAAAGCCAAAGTCTGATAAATCCTTAACCTGTGAGGAGGTGCATCATGGCTTCGGAACTGTATAGAAGGTTAGGAAGGCTGAGAGTACCGGCGCTAATGAGAATGCGCCACTACAAAGGACCTTATGAACTGGTTAATTGGTGGGAACATTTCACCAGAAGTATACCCGAGAATGCTGAATTTACCGATCTGGATACAGCTACCCAAAATCTCATTCTGGAATGGGAGCGGGAAATAATCAAAAGTCTGCCAAGTTACACAGATATTACAGATTTGGATCTGGAGATGCAGGCTGTCGTCTATGAATGGGAAAAGGGGGGTAGTCAGAAAGTAAAAGAAAAGTAGGATCTCCTTTCACCTAGCGTTTAGATTTGCCGGGACTCAGCGGTTTTTTTCTCCATCCCTATTCCAACAATGTTGCGATAAACTCTGCCGGGTGACAGAGACCGAGGTGTTTACCGTCTCTTTGTTGTCCGGCGAGATTTATTCTGCAGACCGGGCAATCGGTCAACCAGAGTTCTGCTCCGCTTTTTTGGGCGTTGTTTATCTTGCGCCCAGCTAACACCGCAGCTACCTCAGGGTATTCGTAAAAAAAGGTGCCACCGCCGCCGCAGCACTCCTGACTGTCTTCTGCAGGAAGATACTGGATAGCTTTGATTTGTTGAAGAACCCGGGCCGATGGGGTAAAGACGTTTTTCAAGTGGCAGGGGGCATGATAGGTAACCGAGACAGCTGCATCAGCCTTGTTACGGTCTATACTGAGAAGCTCCAGCCGGTCATGAACAAATGACATGATATCGACAATTTTCCGGGAAATACGCTGAGCTGAATCGCTCCTCTTACCAGCCCGTTCTAGAACTGGTGAATATTCGTTTTTTAAGGTCGATCCGCAGGTAGGGCAGTCGACAATAATCGCCTCAGCACCTTCGCCATCAAAGCAGGCGATGTTTGCCAGAATGTTTTCTCTGGCTTGCTTTTCGGCGCCATGAAAAAGCAGGGGAATCGAGCAGCAGGCCTGCTTTGCGGGGATTATAACCCGGTAGCCCATATGGGTCAGCAGCTTCAGGGTGGCATGACCGGTTTGCTCGAAGACGTGGTTGGTGGCGCAGCCGGTAAAATAGAGTACCGTACCACGCTCTTTGCCGGAAGGTGCAGTTTCCTTTTTAACCTGCGATCTGAAGGTCCTGCTGTTGAGGTCCGGGAGTTTCGATAGAGCAATATTACCTAATTGGTATTTTTCGGCGAATGCCTTGGGAAGAATCCCCTGGCCAACCCTGGCCAGGGAGGCAGCCATTTTCAGCCGCTGCTCACGAGCCAACAGGTAAATCAAGCCCCTGATTTCGATTGGTTCGGCATGGTCTTTGATCATCTCCGAACGCATCTTCATGAACTGGCTGTAATGATCAACCTCAGAAGGACAGTTGGCGGTGCAAGAGCCGCACATCAAACATTTTGAAATGAGCTCCTTCAATAGGGGAGACGAGGAGATTTTACCTTCGCTAAAGACCTTGATCAGCTGTATTCTGGCTCTGGGCGAAGCCTTCTCATCAAGGAGAACACTGTACACTGGGCAGACGGCAAGGCAGAAACCGCATTTGCCGCAGGTATTGGTCGAAACATTGGCAGACGTATTCTCTGACGGGTTCTTCACACGAATTTTCCAGGGTTGAAGAGATTGTCCGGATCCACGGCCTTTTTGATGACGGACATGAACTCCCGGGTATTGTCATCTAATACCAGCGGTAAAAACTCCGCTTTGGCAAGACCAATGCCGTGTTCACCCGAAAGCGTTCCCTCAAATGGAACCGCGGCAGCAAATATTTCTTCGATCGCCTGGTTGACCCTTTTCATCTGTTCAGTATCACTTTTATCCACCGGGATGAGAGGGTGCATATTACCGTCGCCGGCATGGGCCAGGATGCCGGCCCGAATATCATGAGCATTGAGGATCTCCCGGATTTTGGCGATCATTGCCGGCACCTTGCTGATTGGCACGGTGACATCTTCGGTGATTATATCCGGGCCTATTTTGGCAAAGACGGGGTAGGCGAATCTTCTGGCCTTCCACAGCTCTTCCCTTTCAGCCGATGTGGCAGCTTCCTGCAGGGAAAGCGCTCCGTAATCATTAACCTTCTCGACTATCCTTCCCATTTCACGCCGGCACGTCTCTGCGGTACCGTCAACTTCAATCAGCAACGTTCCGGCAGCCTCGGTGTCCAAACCGAGGTTCAGGGTATTCTCTATTTCCCGGATGGTAATGCTGTCCATCAATTCCATGGCCACCGGGAGAATACCTGAACCGATTATCTCCGAGACCGCCTTGGCGGTATTATCGAGATCAGCAAAAGTAACCAGGACCGTGCGGGCGGTTTCCGGCTGCGGAGTAATCCGCAGAATGATCTTGGTAATCAGCCCTAACGTTCCTTCCGAACCACAAAAGAGGGCAGAGAGTTTGTAACCCGTCACATCTTTAATATTTTTGCTGCCCAGGTTGATGATTTTACCGGATGGAAGGACAACTTCCATTCCCAGCACATAGTCCATGGTAACCCCGTACTTGAGGCAGCGAGGCCCACCGGCATTGAGTGCCACATTTCCGCCGATGGTCGAAATCATGATGGAGCCGGGATCGGGCGGGTAGAAAAATCCCAATGGAGCAAGTTTTTTCTGCAAATCGCCGTTGATCACGCCTGGTTCGACAACGGCGTAACGGTCCCGGGTGTTTATTTCCAGAACCTTGTTCATTTTGGAGAAGCAGAGGACAATGCCGCGCTTTACTGGAATGGGAGCGCCACAGACGCTGGTTCCGGCACCACGGGCAGTCAAGGCAATCTTGTTTGTTGCCGCTATCTCTACAACCGCGGCCACTTCGGTCGTCGATTTCGGCAGGACAACGATCTCGGGAAGAGACTCCTCTAGAAAGGAGTCATAAGCATAGCAGGAGAGCTCCTCGATGCTATCCAGCACGTTTTCCCTGCCCAAAAGTGTAATTAATCGATCTTTAAGTGAATTATTGAACATATCGGTCCCAACTGATTGATCTCATGATTAAACACTTCGCCGAAATTTAAAAAGTGAGGATCCACCTCAACTCGAAGGAACAATGAGGTTGCAGTATAAGGTATCTGCTCTGGCACGCAATATCTTTCAGACGACCTGTAGCTTTCAAAGCTTCGTCAGGTGAGTTCTATATTAACACGAGAAGAGACTACTAGATTTGATTAATAGCGTCTTGCTAACATTGCCCTTATAGAGCCCCAATAACGTTGATCGCTTCATCTTCAATGTTGTGAAAGATAAAAGTGGATTCTACTTCGAAAAGCGCTTAGTTGCTCCTGGCAAGAGAAGGTGTTTGGCTAGAGAGGCTTTTGAGAAAATCATCAATTTGAACAAGAATCGTGTTGTTTTTCAAGAAAGAGTCGGAGAGGCCAAGGATAATTGAAAAATGCCCCATTTCTGCAAGCTCGAGGTATTCGACCAAGCCACCACATTTTTCCACACTCTGCTTTAATTCTCTTGAATTCTGAGGGATAACCACGGTGTCACTCTCACCGTGCATCAGCAATATCGGTGCAGTTGAAGCGCAGGCGAAGGTAACGGGCCTGGCTTTATCGATGGGCTCGGTACCGGCAAAAATAGGCCGAGTACTTCTGTATTTCATGGGATTGAAACCATAGGGCCCGGCAAGACCAATCATTCCCCGGACGATGGTATGGGGCACTTCTTGTTTTTCAAGATACGTCTTATCAAGGGCAAGAAGAGCTGCTGTGTGTGCTCCGGCTGAATGTCCCATAACAACAACACCATGTTTTGCCTGGTCAAGATTGTTTCGCACCCAGGCAATTACTCTGGCGCCATCATCGACGAAATCTGGAAATTTTACTTCAGGATAGAGACGATAATCAGGAATGACAGTGACGTATCCTTTGCTGCTTAGGGTATGGCCGACAAAACCGTATTTTCCTTTTTCCCCACTCTTCCAGCTTCCCCCATAGAAGAAGACAACCACTGGAGAATTAGCCACGGCATTCTCAGGCATATACAGGTCAAATCGCTGTCGCTCAGATGTTCCGTAAATCTTTTGTAGGATCGTAACATTTTCATTTTCCTGGGAGATGTTGTTCAACAAGCGCAGGGGTGAACATCCGGACAACAGAAGGAGCGGTAGTGAAGTAATGACGAGAGGTAAGAGAAAACGTTTATCGAGATTATTGAACATAACTATTTTACACCTCTTTCCCCCTCAAAAGATATTAGATCAACGAGTATTGTGCAGGGCACACCTTGTATTTTCCTTCGCATTATAAAAATAGGCTCTTTTATTATCCCGGCAATGATTAATGGCAGAGAATCCCGTTATTTTATTTTCTCAGGCGACATATGCATATTGAATTGCTAAAGAAGTTGGAGTG
>JASJDT010000146.1 GCA_030065655.1 Desulfocapsaceae bacterium
ATCAGCTCACCACCTGTTTTTGCCAAAGACCAGCCATGGATCTGCGTACAACTATCACCAGACGATAAGCCGATGGCGTAAATATCATCGCTAGCAGGGTTGCACCCCCCACTCCGCCGGCAAGAACCACAGCCAATGGCGGCCAGAAGTCACCGCCGATGAAAATCAGCAACGGCATAAAACTACCAATAGTGGTTAGCGTGGTTGACACAAGATGTCTGGTTGACCCTAACACCCGTTCGGCAAGTGCTGATGGTTCAGCCTGCCTGGAATCATCTTTGGACATAATCGAAGCCAGGACCACTATACTGCTGTTGAAGGCAAGCCCGACGAGCCCTAGGGAACCAAGGATAGTATTGAAACTTAAAGGCAACCCCATTAGCCAGGTGGCCAGTAAGCCGACCCCGACGGAGAGGAAGGCAACTACTCCGAGAATGACAGCAATCACCACACTGCGAAAGGAAAGGATTAGAATTGAGACCGTCAGCAGAGCAAGAACCGGCAGATAGAGAAGCAGATTCCCTACTGCCTCCGACTGATTCTCCTGATCTCCGCCAACCTGCAGGCGATAACCTACTGGCAATGTATAGTCGGTCCTGCTAAGCTCATCGAGAACAAATCTGGTAACTTCGATGGGCAAAGCATCGTTTTTTGTGTAACCCCTGATAATATTGGCACGTTCTCCGTTTCGCCTTGTTATCCCGCCCGAGGAAGCCTCTATTTCGATGGTGCCCAAAGCTCCCAGCGGAATCCAGAAGCCCGGATTGTTCTCAGCGATGAACCTGATATTGCGCAAATCACCAAAGCTCTCTCGGACATCATCACCGAAACGAACGTGTACTGGAATTTCTTCGATATCCTCGATAATGGTCCCGCCATTCACTCCCTGGAGATTTGACTGGAGCTGGCGGGCGAGGCTGGCCAGTTCAAGACCTGCCAGTTTGGTTTCGTCTTCATCCGCCAGAAAGGCAACTTTCGGCTCACCCCGGGGCATGGTTGCCTGGGTATGCAGGATATCCGGATGCTCGGCGAGCAGTAAACGTATCTCCTCACCAATATCCTGTAATCGGGAAATACTCGGCCCAACAACTCTGAACTCCACGTCAGCTTCGGTTGGAGGACCCTGGGCAAACTGAGTAACCACAACCTGAGCCTGTGGAAACAGCTCATCGAGTTCTTTTTGCAGCCTGGGGATAAGCTGCTTCACCGCATTGAAATCAGTAGCTTCAACAATCGCCTGGGCATAATGCGAAGCACCATCTTTATTCATAATAAGATTATAGTAGACGGTTGGAAAGCTACCGCCATTAAGCCAGTGAACATCCAGTACCTCAGAATGACTGCGCAGTTGCTCTTCGACATCTTGAGTGACTGCAGCAGTATGATTGATGCTTGTGGATGTCGGCAGCCACACCTGCAGTTCGAACATATCCCGATCGGTGCGCGGAAAAAACTGCACCCCCATGGTCGAGGCGGCTTTGAAACCGGCAAGAGGCACTAGCGTTGCGATTACCATGGTAAGTACCGGCCTGGTAAAAGCCCCTTTCAGAAAACGCGAGTACATCCTGCTCAGCCAGTTTGAATAAACGCCTCCTTGTAGCCAATTTGGCAGTTTCCGATCAAAGTCGGAGGTACGTCCCATCATCCCGGAAAGTGTGGCGATAATGGTCATGGCCACAAAAAATGAACTCGCCAGGGCGACAATTACCGAACCGCCGATGGAACCAACAAAATCACCGGCATTACCCGGCAGCAGGAGAATGGGAGCAAAGGCGAGTATAGTTGTCAATGTCGAGGAGAGTAAGGGTACAAAGAGATGCTGCAGGGCCAGCGAAACAGCTTCACTGCCCGACCTGCCCTGACGCAAATGCTTGCGGACTTCTTCAGTTACCACAATGGCATTATCGATGAGTAATCCAAGAGCGATAATCATCCCGAAGATGGACATTTGATGTAATTTGCCACCACTCATCGCTACGATAAACAGAGTCATGGCGGCCGTCAGCGGTAAAGCACTGCCTACGATCAAGCTTGCCCTCCAGCCCATCGAAATCAAAATAACCAAAAAGATGACCACCCCGCCAAGTAGTAAGTTGGCAGCCAGCTCAGCAAGACGCGCAGAAGTGTATTCATTTTGAGCAAAGACAAGGTCCACGCCGATGGTTTCATCAATGCCAGCATCAAACTCCTCAACTCGTTGCTTTGCTGCCCTGGACCATTGATCAACTCTCCAGTTCTCCACTACCCGAGCTGCCACCAGAATGGTCCGCTTCTGGCTTGATCTGGAAATCTCCTCGGGCGGTTCAGCTATACTACGGCTCACTCTGGCAATATCGGCGAGCCGCACAACCTCTCCGGTTACTCCGGTACGCAGTGGCACTCTGCCCACCCTGCCAATCGAGTCAAGCTCACCTTCCACCTCAACCAGATAATCTCGACTGCTGCTGTTGAGCTCACCGGCAGGAATTTTTACATCTGCAGACTGAAGAGCATTACCGACAGCACCTATGGTAATGCCGAGTTCCGCCATCCTTGCAGGATCGACCTCCACCAAAATCTGTTCCGTTGGCGCTCCGTAAATTCTGACGATGTCCGTTCCCGGAACATTCCGGAGAATATCTGCCAGATTCTCAGCATGCCTGTTCAACATAGCTAAGGGCAGAGAGCCACTGCCCCGCCAGCTGATCCCGGCAATCAAGGTGAATGCAGAGGCCCCCCGCTTGTCATCAAAGACCGGTTCAAGAGCATCAGGAGGGAACTCACGGGTGGCATCATCTAGCTTATCGCGAATACGGGAAAAAATTTCTTTATTAGTACTGCGGGTCACCTCATCCGCCAGACCTATGGAGACGATTGAGATCCCTGCCCGGGAGGTTGAATCGACTTCCTTGATCTCCGGTACTTCTTTGAAGGCATCCTCTATCTTTTCGGTGAGCTGAGCCTCCACCCGTTCTGCCGAAGCACCTGGAAGCAAAGTTATTATCAGGGCATTGCGATTAGTGATAATCGGATCCTCCAGCCTGGGCATCGACTGCAGGGCTGAAAACCCGCCGACCAGTATTATGACGATTAGCAGGAAGAGCAGGTGACGGTTGCCGAGCAAATAGTTTGCCAGGGTTTTTCTGGCTTGTTGTTGTTTCTGCATGTCAAACTCCTGTTCTACTCTTGCCAGGCTAAACTCTGTTTTTCAACAACTTGATCGCTGGCCAGGCGGACGCGCTGATTAGGCACGACCCGATGCAATCCATCCATCACTACCCGGTCACCTGATTGGAAATTACCTTTTGCAAAGACCCGCTCATCTTCCATGAAAATAACCTGGAGGTCCCTGCGCTTGAGCTGATGGGTTACCTCTACTGAGTCTGTCTGCTCAACTACGGGTTCGGCGACAAAACAAGACCAAATGCCACGACCATTCTCCGTCAGGGCTGAGATTGGCAGCCAATACCCCTGCACATCAATTCGTCTGTTGAGGCTGACCTCGACAAGATCTGCCTCTCTAAGATTGATACCTGGTTCAACCGGTTCGGCTATTATCTGAACTACTCTCGTCAGCGCTTCTCTTCCCGGCAGGATTCTCGATATCTGCAGGGGAATCGCATCACCATTTATTCTCCCCTCAAGAGGATCACCAAGTTGAAGATCATCGGCAAATTCACGAGCTATACCCAGACGAATCTCCACCCGATCGGTTTCCACAATTTCCAAAACCGGTTGCCCGGCGGAGACAACAGTACCTTCGTCGCTCATTCGTGTTGCCAGCGTCCCACTGTAGGGTGCATACAGTTTGGCTTTTTTGAGATCGACATCGATTCGTTCGATCTGGGCCTTGACCCGAACGAAACGGGCCCGTTGGCTGTCAAGATTGCTTTTTGCCTCGTCCAGCTCCTGAACGGACACCGCCTTGAGTTTTTGAGCCTGATCTATCCGACGCAGGGTCGCTCCGGCAAGACGCAAAGAGGCCTCAGTTTCTTCAAGCTGAGCCTCGGCTTCCCTTTTGGCTGCCAACAATCTATCAGTATCGAGCTCGGCTAACAGCTGTCCTTTTTCTACTTGCTCACCTTCCTGGACATATACATCTATCAGCAAGCCACTTATCTCAAAACCCAGATTGCTGGTCCGCCTGGCCTCAACCTTGCCAAGATATGATCTAGTCCTGGTATAGGACTGAAGCGGGACAATTTCCTCAGTTGCCACAGTCAACACCCGGATGTTGTTTTTAGTGCTTGATGACTGCTGTGCCTTTTCACCATATAATTGTGAAGTCAGGAAGACCGCCAACAAAATAGTTGCGGAAAGAAGAAAGAAAACCTTTTTCCCGATAGGCTTGCCAATAAACCTGTCACGGGTATTCGATTGCTCTGTCATGGTATTTTCCTTTCACAGGGTGTCTAATTAATAAATACTTACTTACTTTAGAGATTTTAGGGAATTTTAATTACAAACGGTCCGCCTATCTCCCGTTTCTATGATGACTCAGGACTGACAAGTAAACCGGCACGAACAAGAACGTCTTCAATTTCGGCTTCGAACTCATCAGGTTTAAACTTCTCTTCGATCACTTCATCTTTAAGGCCGATACCGCGGAGAGAGAACCACACCGCATGTAATAGCCGGTCCCCTGGGGTACTGTCGTACTCAAAGACCTGTTTTTCGGGAAGATGCGCCAATCTCAAACTAACGGCAAGATGGTGGGAAAACCATTGCATCTCCTTGGCGGTGATGGGAGATTCGATCATTTCACCGGCAGCTCGGGCCTCTTCGATGAAGGATTCCATATAGGGAAGCATGCGCTTAAAGCGGGGCTCGACAAAGGAGCGAGCAAAATCACCATCTTCCAGCAGGCTCTGAATCATCAGACGACAGACAGAACAGCTGTGGGGATGACTTTTCTGCGTCTCAAAAACAATCTTGAAAATGAGATAGATCAACTTGACGACGCCCTTCGAACCTGATTCCATAGTCAATACATATTCATGTATCGAGCTTTCCGTGCTGCAGATCTGATTCTGAATATTCTCGTAAAGTGATTCTTTGCTAGGAAAGTGCCGGTAGAGAAGGGCTTCTGAAATACCGGCAGCCAAGGCCAGATCTTTGGTCGTTGTTGCAGCAAAGCCTTTTTGGGCAAAAACAGGCATTACAGCTTCAATGATAGCATTGCGACGATCCTCGGCGGACATTCGCGTTCTATTCGGTGGTTGAGTCGTTGATGTATTCATAATCTACAAAGTAAGTACTTACTTACTTACGTCAATAAAAAAGTCCGCCCTTTTCCGTTTAATAAAAAAAAATCCTTCAAAATGTTTCATGGCTACGTCTCTTCCTGACAAGGAACTAATATAAATATCTGAAAATATGTCTTTTAAAAATATGGAGGAGTCATTTCTTCATTCCAGATTTTTTTTTAATATTTACCATTGAGCATCTCAATTCATGTTTTACTATGGAATTACCGATATATAAATAATGGATCAGGCAAATGCTTCCGATAACCATTCTACGAACCATTGAAACAACTATCAGTATGCCAAACCATCCTTGTCAGAAATCCTGTCCCAACCTGTTTCTATCACTATAATGGAATAACCCATCACCTTTATGAGAAAAGAACACCAGAGACTTGGGCTTACCAGTATCCGTAATCGTATACTCTTTTTCGCCCTGTTGATCACTCTCTTGCCATCGCTGACGGTGGGATGGTTGATCAGTAATATGATGCACGCCACTCTCGAAGAAAATCTTGAGGAAAAACTCGTTGAAGCCTCGCGCATCGTCCGGGGAGAACTCGATCTCTGGTTTAGGGAACGTAACTACGATCTCCACGTCTTTTCCAATTCATTCGTCATTTCGGAAAATTACAGCAAATATCTTGAAGCTCGCCTCAAAAGTGGCAGCAATAACTCCGAACTCTCCACTCATCTGCGCACTTTAAAAACCTATCTCAAATCAGTTAAGAACAAATTCACCGAATATGACAACCTCTATCTCCTGGACAAGGAAGGTGATGTTGTGGCTGCCGCCGCCGAATCCGGTGGAGCTCTTTCTCCACTTCTCCCTGAAGATATGGCTCAGCAGCTGCAGCAATCCCAGTTTTTTAAAGGACAGGTTTTTTTTGACGTTCAGGACAATATACCCTTCGTGGTAATGGGAACACCGCTCTTCACCGGTCAATCAGAAGAGTTTGAAGGAGTCCTTGCGGTCAGAGTGTCGCTGGCCGAAATTCATGATATTCTCAAGTCGGCATCGGAGAGTTTTTCCAATGCTGCCGTACTACAGGCCATGCTCGTTCGTCTTGACAATGGCAGGTATTTCATTACTGCCCAGCAGGCAGATATTTTCAACACTCCTATCTTTGCCGATGAAAAAATAATGATAGAAGGAGATAACGGCGGTTCCCTGACCTATTTTCCCAACCACCTTGGTGAAAGGGTTATTGGACGCCTTTTCCCTCTCGTGTTCACCGACTGGGGGCTTATCCTCGCAGAAGATTATGATACTGTTTTTGCAAGAGTTGAGGAAACACGCAACCGAAACTACATCTTTATCGCGGTTCTCAGTATCATTATTGGCCTGGCTGCCTTTTTCCTCACCAAACAGATAATCCGACCACTGCGTAACCTGACTGAAGGAGCTCAGGAGGTGGCTGATGGAAATCTTGATATCCGTTTGCCGGTTGAAAAAAACGACGAGCTTGGTTTTGCCACCAGCGTATTTAATGAGATGGTGGCGGAATTGAGCCGAAGCCAGGCCAAACTTGAAAAAATGGCAACCCAGGATGTACTCACCAAACTACCCAACCGCAAACAGATACTGCGCATTGTTCACAATCGTTTCGAATACTACCAGCGCTACAGCATTGCCTTTGGCGTCCTGATGATCGATGTTGATAACTTCAAGCACGTAAATGACACTTACGGGCATATCGCTGGAGACGAAGTCCTTCGCGACATAGGCAAAATTTTTAAAGAAACCCTGCGAAGTTTCGACTCGGCGGGAAGATATGGTGGAGAGGAATTTCTGGTCGTATTGGTTGATTCCGGAGATGATAACGCCAAGCAGGTTGCCGAACGAATACGTCAGGCCGTTGAAAACCACAGTATCAACTACGAGGATCAGACCATAAAGGTGACTGTAAGCATCGGTATTGCCATGGTCTCACCAGACGACACCAATGAAAACAGCCTGATTAACAGAGCCGATAAAGCGTTATATGCAGCCAAGGAAAATGGACGCAATCAGACTGCTTACCTCAACACGATAAACTAACCAACTCGCTTATTCAGTTTATAAGGCCGCTCAACAACGAGTAATGAATCCACCCCGAACCGTTCTGCTGATCGGCAACCTTTACCCATTGGCCCTTTAAACCGACGGCGTTGACAAGTTCCCCTTTTTTTTCGATATAAAGTATTTCCGATTCGTCAGTTGGCTCCATTCGTATATTGCTGTCCTGAAGCACCTTCATGGGTAGATGAAGAACAAAGCTTATCTCCTCACTTTCGCTGACCTGTTCTACTTGCGGCTCTTCCTGGTCGAGACTTCTGACAATGTCTATGGCTTGATAGGCAAGATAGGAGGCACCTTCATAATTATTGCTTTTCAATTCGACATCACCTTTAACCAGATAGTTTTCTGCAGTCCTGATAAATCTCTCAGCTTTTTTGTCGTTGTGTTTATCCCTGGCCATTTCGATGATAGCTGCTGCTTCGGCCAGCAGTCGGACCGCTTCTACCTTACTGTCCTGCCCTTTCATCTCAACGTTGTAACGGACAAATTCACTGACTAATTGCTTATTCTTAATGAGCAATTCATTGATACGAGCGTGTTTCTGCAACAGGCCTAACTGAAGATCTGCAATAAGGCTCTGCTGACGTTCAAGCCGTTCATCCTGACTCTTCTGTTGTTCTTCAAGCTGTTTGATCATCTCGGCTAGTTGCTCTTTTTCCTGCTTAAGCTTGGCATAATGCAAACCCGCCTGCCCCCTGGAATGCCCCTGTCCATCAAGCATGCATCCAGAAAATAAAAAAGGCAGACAAATTATGAACATAAAAGAGACTTTACTGGCTATTTGGAAAGCGGAACAGTTCATATAAAATCATCCTGACAATTATTAAAGATACCTCCTGCTCTAAAGAATTTTAAGTCAAGCATATAGTAGGCAGCAAATTCTTTAATGCAATACGGGCACAATTTTATTTGAAAAACGGAACAAAATCAAAAGAAATAGAGAGCTGCACCCAAGACAGCTCATTTGCCCGCCCACCTCAATATTTACAGGCATTAGATCGACATTATCAGCTGCGGGAGACAAGACATACAATCACCAGCAAAGCAAAACATTTAAAAAGCTTCATCGAGTTGCCGGCGTTGACTGGGGCTTAGCCATTCCACAGCTTTTTCCCTATCATTGGGAGCCAGTGCATTAATTTTAGTGGCCTGCATCTTCGATAGGCTTTCGAGCTGCTTCACCTGCGGCCAGTTATCTAGTTGTTTTTTTTGATCAGAAGCTGAAGCTGGTCGGTATTTTTCCATCTTCAGCGTTTTAGACTCGAACCGGTTTCGATCGACCCTTTCCCCTGGAAGAGTATAGACACGTTGAGCGCAGCGTACAGAAGCCGCCCTCTTTGCCAATTCATCAAGAGAAATTCGTTGCTTATGGTAGGTCACCAGGGTTATCTCCCGATTATCGTACCAACCAGCTTGCGTAGCCACAACTCCGTCAATGTTGCCAAGCTCATATTCACCGGTCCAGAAACAGGCCATGGCAAAGCCTACCTGTCCATGGTTTTCGGTATCATATTCATACATGAGAGCACTGAGGTACCGCGGCACTGGTTGACCAAGTTCTCGCAGAACCTCAACCATCCGGGAAGCCACACCTCCAATCGTCCAAATCCTATCCTTGCGAGGTATTATATCGCTGCCGTCCCCGCGAAGAAAGCGAATTACCTGGTAGTTCCAGGCAGGCTCATTATAGCGTTTCAACCATTGCTCATCGACTCCACCGGATCGGTTATTATAAACAAGTACAGGAATGAACAGTGTTTCAATCGCCTCCACTAAAAGTGGATTGGTCAGCACTTCACTTCCAAACGTCTGGCAGCCAATACAGCCCGGAATTTCCTGGAAGAGAACCAATACCGGGGTCTGCGTCGCCCTGCTCTTTGTCAGTGCAGCATCGAGGTCTCTTTGCCAACGCACATCTCCGACCTCGACAGGATTTTTCAGTTCAAAAGTTTCATTATTTGTTAGCGCAACTGCTGAATTGATCCAAAAAAGGAGAAGAACAACCAGGCACACCTGCAGACATATCTTATCATAACCATTTAGCATTTTTAGTTTCCCTCTTGAATCAAACCAAACTAGGAGTATGTCAAAACCTCAGCCTAAACATGTGTACCTGATCCGTGGTACGCTATTTCTATTCCCTGATACCTCAGGAAATTGTAATTACGAATTGCCAGGTTCTGAACTCTCGATGGGAGTTTTGAACAAATCTGAACCAGGAAAAATAAACCACGAAGATGTAAGATAACCTCTTGTTCTCTCTTGCAGCTAAGCCAAGAAGTGATAGTATGGGTGCTCTATTTGTCTTCAGGAAATTTTCTCTTGATAAGATAACGACCTTTGACGCAGCAGCATAAATAAATGTAATTACTAATTTAACTACTTATGTCACGGCTGATGCGACTACTAAGCAAGATAGCCGAGATAGTATTTGGTCCCTGTATTACTACCTCTGGGGACAACTGACCCCGATTGAGCTGATCCACCAATTTTTACTCTATGAAAAAAACAATTGGTCTCATTGCCTTGCTCGCTGCCTTTCCTCCGCTTTCAACGGATATGTACTTGGCAGCAATCCCACTTCTGGTGGATTTATGGCAACAGCCGCTGGCCACGGTCAACCTGACCCTTGTTGGCTTTTTCGTCACCTATTGTGGTTTTTTATTGTTTTATGGACCGCTATCGGATCGTTATGGTCGCAGGCCCCCCCTGCTTGCCGGGCTGCTGCTCTATGTGATAGCGAGTCTGCTCTGTGCCATTGCCGATAGTGTGGAGCACATGATCATTGCCAGAATACTCCAAGGTGCTGGGGCTGCAGCCGCATCCTCTATTGCCTTTGCCATCTGCAAAGATCTCTTTGCCAGCCAGCTCCGACAGCGGATATTCTTGCAAATTGGGGTCATTGTCGCTGCTGCACCAATGATTGCCCCTGTTATTGGCGGGTTGATTATTGAGAGGTTTTCCTGGCGCTGGGTATTCATCCTCCAAATGGCTCTGGGTATTACGGCAGCCCTTGGTGTCTGGTTCATGAAGGAATCGCTGCAGGAATTCAGCACTGAAAGACTCAACAAGGTATTTAACGGATATCTACGCCTTTTGGGAAACTTCCGTTTCTTTCTGCTCACGCTGGCGCTGTCAATTCTCGGCATACCTTTTTTTGCCTTTATCGCCGTATCTGCCGATATCTATATCAAAACCCTTGGCTACTCGGAACAGCAATACGGCTATTTTTTTGCGGCCAACGCCTCCGCATTCATGCTCGCCCCGCTGCTGTTCACCAGGTTTGCCCGTCACTATAAGCTTAAACATCTGTTGCCGGTCAGCTATCTGGGTATGCTCCTCGCCTCGCTGCCTATGATCTTTGATATTATTCCGCAGCCTTTTCGCCTGGCTTTGCCGATGTGGCTGCTTACCTTCTTCTTCGCCTTTGGCAGACCACCGGGAAACAATCTGATATTGGAGCAGGTAGAAGTCGATGTGGGATCGGCCTCCTCGCTCATGGTATTTCTCTTTTTCATGACCGGAGCCTGTTCGATGTGGTTCATCTCCCAGGCCTGGCAGGATAGTGTCAGGGTTCTGGGGCTGTTGGGATTCTTTTCAGCAGCCATTACCCTCCTATCCTGGCTGGCCATCAATCGTCTGCTGCAATTGAAGATGCCGACTTGAATAGTCAGCACACCTCCCAGCGGGAAAATCCAGCAGGCTAACCCAGCAAGTATTGGAGGCCAGCCTTGAGGTTTTCAGTTTAATGCATTGTAGGGCACAGCTCTTCTCGTCCAGCCACTTTCCGGATACTCCTCATGCAGACGCTCATATACCTGTTTTAATTTGGCCGGATCATTACTTTCTTTGTAACCATTGACTCCTTGAAAATAAATTGCTTCTGGCATAACAAAACTCTGGGAAAATGAGTTGAATATCTTCTTAAAATGGACGTTCGCGGCAGCAAATTCATCAATATTAAGATGTACCTTGGCAATTCCCAGATGCATGCAGGCCATAAAGTCCTCGACATCCAAAAAGCCGACATTGCGCTGAATCTCGTTTCCCTGAAAATCCAGGAGAAGCAGAGTCGGCGTCCAGATCGCGTTGTAACGCTCATAATAAGGCTTTTTACTTACCTCCACCGCTAAGGTTATCAAACACTCCTTGGTGAACCCGGCAACTTTAGTGCTGGAATACGTAACTGTATCCATGTGCTGACAGCTTATTCAACCGGGATCAAAATAGTAAAGCAGTATAGGTTTTCTTGTGGCCATTGCCGAATCCTCGGCATATCCCAGATTCGTCAACCATTCAATACCTGACATAATACACCCCCATTTGTCTCAACATTTCCGTAAAGAATCTTTCTTCCGACTCTCCTGTTTTGAAGACGGTCATCTTTATTCAGACAGTTGTCACCTGAGCGGCCATGCCTTGCTCTTTAGTCTATTATACCACTCTTAATAGTCGTAAAGACAGGCAAAAGGATCCTGGTTTACTATGCCCGGCAGCATCCTATACCTCTTTTCTTACCACCTCATAAGGGTATTTCATTGGACTTTACAGGGCTAGAGGAGATAAAATATAGCTAACAGGAGAGCATTTCAGCTAATGAGAACCACTTTACCAAAGTGACTGCAGCTCACCTAACCTGCCAGGCCCTCCATGAAAATTGTTCAACCTGAAACGGTTCTCCATAAATTAAAACCGGGAATGAGTATCTTCCTCGGCACAGGAGTTTCTGAGCCACGTCTGCTGGTCAGACATCTGCTTACCTCGCATTTTCATGAACTTGATGACCTGGAGCTAGTCCAACTGGTAAGCTATGGTCACACCAGCACGCCGGAAACCATTCACGAGCGGAAATTTCGTCTGCGCACCTTCTTTTCAGGATATGTTGCAAAGGAAATTACCTCCGGACGGGTTGACTTGATTCCCATCCGCTTTGCCAGGCTGCCACACCTGTTTCGCTCAAGGTTAATAAATGTTGACGCCGCCTTCATTCAAATCACGCCCCCCGACAAATCCGGATATTGCAGTTTCGGGGTTTCCATCGATGTCGCCCGCCTGGCCATGGAGCAGGCAAATCTCGTTGTGGGTGAAATAAATCATCATATTCCCATTACTTTAGGAGACACGTTTGCTCATGTCTCGGAATTTGATTTTCTGATTGAATCAGCTGAAAAACCGATCTATTTCACTAGGTGGCAAGTCGACGAAACCTTTGCTAAGCTGGCTGGCCGAATTGTCAGTCTTATCGAAGACGGCAGTTGTCTCTCCTTCTCCATCGGACCGCTTTTTGAAGCGCTCACCCCTTATCTCAAAAACAGAAAACACCTGGGCATTCATTCTCCGATAATTACAGATGCTTTGATGGAACTAGTAGAGAGTGGAGCTGTCTCCAACCGCTTCAAAGCATCATTTCTTGGCAAATCCCTGGCATCCTATGCTTTTGGAGGACCCAAACTTTTTTCCTGGCTGGACCGCAATCCCATGGTTGAATTCCAAAGTATTGAGCATGTTTTCAATCCCATCAATATCGGCGCAAACTCTCGTTTTGTGGTCATTATACCAGCCCGCAAAGTAGACCTTTCAGGGAGAATCGTCCTGCACAGCGGTGTCGGCAATGTTGCCACGGGACCAATTGAACTGCTTGATTTTTTCAAAGGGGCAGAGATATCCGATGGAGGCCGCTCAATTTTTGGACTCCCCAGTCGCAACCGCCAGGGAAAGTCGAACATACTACTCTCCGTGGCAAAATACCAAAATCAGTTCGGCTCAGAAGAATCACTAGACATCGTGGTCACCGAATTCGGAGCCGCCAATCTCAAAGGACTCACCATCAGGGAACGTGCCCAATCTCTTATTGACATAGCCCATCCGGAAGATCGGGAGAAACTGGTGGAACAGGCGAAAAAGAAAAAACTCCTTTATCCGAATCAAATCTTCATACCGGAGAGTTCATTCCTCTATCCCGATTACATATCCGAGAGGCAAAGGTTTAAGGGGAACCTGGAAGTTCGTTTCAGACCGATCAGACCATCGGATGAAGAACAGATGCGGAGGCTTTTCTATCGCTTTTCGGACCAGGATATCTACGCCCGCTATTTTGCCAATGTCCAGAGTATGCCCCACGATAAAATGCAGGAATATGTCAATGTCAATTGGAATGACACCATGTCTGTGGTCGGTCTGACTGGTCCCTTGGGCCAGGGTAGGATAATCGCCGAGGGGCGTTTTATCAAAATACCTACTGAGCCTCACGCCGAACTTGCTTTTGTGGTCGATGAGGAATTTCAAAATCGCGGCATAACCAGCTATCTGCTCAAACTCATAACCAGGATCGCCAGAAAAAAAGGGGTAAAGAGCTTTACCTTTGAGGTGCTCTTTTCCAATACTGCCATGATGCGGGTGTTTAAAAAAAACTTCAATAAGGTTGAAGCTACCCTGGAAGAAGGCATATACAACGTCTCAATCCCTTTGGACTAAGTTTTAAGAACCTTACAGCGAATTGCCCCTCAGAGCTGCATCTTGCTATTTTCTGGCCATCATAGTATCATATTTATTTGGTATCATACGATAATTAGCAAAACACTTACTTTTTGGCCAGGCGCTGCTGGGAAGGTGAAGCATATGACAAATCTCCAGGATACCTATCCGGATAAAGTAGTGGACGCTGCCCAGGCGATAAGCGTCATTAAGCCCGGCAACCAAGTTTTTGTCGGCACCGGCTGCGGTGAACCCCAGCATCTCATTAAAGCTCTGGTTGAAAATACCCAGATGTATGACATCATGGTGTATCAAATGCTGTCATCCACTCTATCGCAATATGTCGATGATGAGGACTTTCTCAAACGATTTTCACTTAAGCTTTTTTTTATTAGCTGGGCCATGCGTAAGGCCGCATCCGTCGGCAAGATCGACTATATCCCCACCTATCTCTCAAAAATTCCCGAGCTCTTTTACAGCGGCCGGATCGGACTCGACGTTGCTCTTGTCCAGGTAAGTCCCCCGGATGATTTCGGCTACTGCAGCCTTGGCGTCTCGGTCGATATCACCCGAGCCGGTGCTGACTCTGCCAAGATGGTTATCGCCCAGGTGAATGAGAGAATGCCGAAAACCTGGGGAGACAGCCTCATCCACGTCGATGAGATAGACTACCTGGTCATCCATGACGAACCCATCGTCAACTCGGTCCGATCACTCAAGCCGGAAGAAATTGAAATCGGTAAGCGGATCGGCATGTTCATCTCCGAAGTAGTCGAAGACGGGGCCACCCTGCAGGTCGGTTTTGGGTATCTACCCAACACTATTCTCCAGTACCTGGATGGTAAAAAGAATCTTGGCATTCATACCCAGGTGGTAACCGA